>JAAPAA010000399.1 GCA_012274165.1 Thiobacillaceae bacterium | reverse complement strand
GTGAGCGCTCGCTCAACGATTTCGATCGCGCGATCTACTTCGGCACAAAAGCCACGCGGTTGGGCGAGTAGTATTTCCGCATTCATTTTCTATCCTTCGAATCGCGCCACACATGCCTTGCACAAAATTCGCAGTAGCTTTCTGTACCTGTCATAGTATGCCGATAATTTTCGCTTCGAATTTCAGCGGTTGGCTCGCCAGCGGATGATTGAAGTCGAACAAGGCATCGTCTTCGTATATCTCGCGCAGGGCACCGGAAAAATGTCCGCCGCTGGGTGCGCAGTCGATTCTCTATTCCGTCGTTTTGCCATCGAAGTGCTCGTTGTCGGCCTCCGCATCGGCACAACGAGCTGGCAGTACTTTGCCGTGTAAGGCACTTGGCGAAAATCCACATTCTTGACAGCGATGCTTTCAATGTCTTTTACAAAGCTTTCATAATCTTTTCTCCTTGGTTCAAATCGATATCATGTCTTAAGGAATGCCAGCAGGGCGACGTTGATCTGGCTTTTGCATGTCTGCGAGGCCGTGGGGGCTCCCGCTTAGACCCTCAACTGACTTGGTATAACTCGCCTGAGCAACTATTGTTTTACGGATGCTCAATAGTAGGGAATTATCAAGAATCCTTTTGTTTGCTGGCGCACATACACCGCACTAAAAAGTTGTGAATCTATGACTTTGTAAAAAGTGGAGTGTTGATTTGCACTTAAAACTGACCCACTAGCCGTAGGAATTTGCACCCAAATTTGACCCACGTAGAGACACTGACCTGCTCAGGATTGAGCAGGAGACACAGGAGTGATCGACGTGGCGTTATTGAGTGTAATCGGGTGTTACTACGCAGATGACTAAATACGTGAAATCCCCGCCGTTACTGGGGTTACGCGGTGGCTTTACTGGGTTTACCCTCCCCGGATGGCTATCGATATGCATATGCGCAAAACCCCGTCTTACCTTAAGGGCCTCGCTGAGACCCGAGCCCGCATTGCGGGTGACCTGCTGCGATACGAAAACAGCATCCCCAGCTCGAAATTAAGCTGAAAGCTGCCAAAGCAGACCTGGAGCGCTACGAACGCATCTACGCCAGGGTTTGCCAGAGCTTGACAGAAGCCAAGGCCGATCTCGAGTCCTGCGATCGACTGATTCGCAAGTTCGACAGTCGTCTCGACCCTGGCCAGATCGAGCCCATCCAAGCCTGGAAGGGGCGATATGGCAAGCGAGGCGGACTCAAGGAGATGATCTTCCAAGTTCTTAAAGACTACGTACCGGTGGCGATGACCACGGCAGAGCTAAGCCTTGTGCTTGTGGATGAGTTCCAGCTTGAATTCGCTACAGAAAGGGGAATGAAGGCGTGGGTGCACAACTCGGTCGGAAATGCACTCAAAGATCAGTGATAGCAGGTCGGATTGAGCGGCTGCATGACCCTAAAGTCTGCTGGGGCGGAGCAGACGGCAAGTGGCGCTTAAATGCCTGTGCAGAGAAGCCTTTAGAGAGCATCTGGGCGGTGGCGGATGGCTTGGGTGTGGGTGTTCAGCAGGCAAAATGGCGGGGGCGTCCGGTCAAGTCAAAGAAAACCGTGGACGAGGAAGTGATGGAGGGTGCGTGATCGCTAGTTTTGACTCAGGAAGGGGTACATATGCAGTGGGTACTCCGAAGTGAATTGCGCAACTTCGTGAGCAGATCATAGACCAAAATATCCTGGGCTACTGCCACCAAAGCCTTCACCGCCATCCGATCGAAGCACAACGAGAAATAGTCAGGTGGCAGATTTGGAAACTGCTCTCGCAATTTCGAAACGGCCAGCTCAGCAGCCGGCCCTTTGAGTTCGTAGGTCATTTCAGCCATGCATAACAATTAAGCCGTGCCGCAAAGCGGCATCGGGTTGAATGAATTGTTAGACCACAGACTAAGCATTCTCGACGCGCTCCTGCAAACGCTGCTGCAAATAGACTTTTGCTCGCATGTTTTCCTTCATGATTGAGCCCGTTGGTGCTTTCTCGAGTTGTGCGTTGAACAAACTTCCGCTGGTCTCCATTTCCCAAATTCTTGCGTAATACAGTTTGTCCTCAGTTAAATGTGCGACAACCACCAGTGCCGTCAGCAACGGATGGTTGTTCGTTACGTTACTCCCCCGCGTCTTGCCATGCTCAAGCTCAACGGCTAGCGCGTACTGAAACTCCCACAGGTGACCAAGCGTCTTGGCGCGCTTGTATCGTTTTCCCTTTGGAAGAAAATCGGAAATGATGTCCGGCTGTGGCTTGCCCATTTTCGGTTCTAACAACCGCGTATCGAGTGCGTAACGTAGTTGGGCTAAGACCGCCTTGGCTTCTCGTTCCGGAACGACATTTGGTCCTAGTGGTGACTTTGGAGCGATCTTGTCGAGTACTAGCACTGACCAGTTTCGGTTCCTCGCAAATCCCAGCGAACGGCAGTAGCCACCGACTGATAGACGACTTAGGAAATTGAAGTCGACCGTTTTGCCTAGGTTAAATATTGACAATTCATGAATGATGGCCTCAGTTAGCTTTGAGGCAGGTGCGCCTTTTTCTAGCAACTCCACGAACGATCGCTTTTTCATCAAGGTTCCTGGCAGGTAGTGGGTGGTCTATCAGTTAATATCCAGACGTCAACTTCAGTTTAGCAATATTATTGAGGGCGTCCATTACGGCCATGTAACCTCATGATTCACAATCATTTTCAGCGCCAAATTGGGCATCTTCCTGGCGTCAGTCGTATCCGCGGTAGCGGGTCTCGCTCTATTGAAGTGGTGGCCAGGATGCGGACAGCAGCCCCAAGTTGATCGCGGTTAAAACAGCGGCAAGGTGAAGAGATTCGTCATAAAATTACGACGTGACACCCGTGCCATGAAACGCGTGTTCGATTGTTTGCGGGGCATAGGGCTGCAACCTCGAGTTCCGCGGCGATCCGCTCAAGCTGAGCAACTGGAAACTGTGGACGAGATCATGAACGAGTCAAACATTCGGAAGTCTGCGGCGGCCTCCACGGTCAAAAATACGGCGATGCCGGATTGGGTGGGAGTGCAATGCGCAGCATGGGGTGCCGCGTTGGTATTGGCGACTCTTCCCGCCATCGCCTTTGGCGAACCCTCGTGCCCAGGTATCCACGTGAGGATTCTGGATATCAAAAACAGCACCGGAGCCGTAGCCTGCGCGCTGTTCGAATCGCCGGAGGGATTCCCTGCTGAGTATCTGCACTTCGCAACCAATATTATGGTGATAAAAATCCGGGAAAAGCAGGCGCGCTGTGACTTTGAAGATATTCCGCGGGGAACCTATGCGCTTGCCGTCGTTCATGACGAAAATATGAACGGCAAACTTGACACCAAATTGCTGGGAATCCCAACGGAAGGCTACGGCTTTTCAAACGACGCGAAAGCCTTGCTCGGAGCCCCCTCGTTTTCCGCCGCCCGCTTCTCGTACGACGGGCAAAACCTCGAGCTGACGATTGGCTTGAGCTACTGAGTGCTCGTGTCATGACCGTTCCTGATTCCATACCGGCCGCCAACGTTGCCGAGGGCCAACGGCAGCTCTGGCCGAACACCGGACATATAACGTCGTTAGTCTGACAGACAGAAACGGATCGAAAGCTGTATCTGGCCCAAGTAAAAAAACCGGCCCTTGTCGCATGCCAGGCAGGCGATGGCTTTAATACGCCGTAACCCCGTTGCCCTTCCCCGCGCTCCACTTGGCCTGCCCCTTGCTTGTAACAGTCAGTCCGCACACTGACTGTCGCCATGAGCATCCACGTCGCCATCCGCCATACCACTGTCTACACCTTTGACCGCCGTGTCACGCTGAGTCCGCATGTGGTGCGGCTGCGTCCGGCGCCGCATTCGCGCACGCCCATCCTCGCCTATACGTTGAAGATCACGCCGGAAAAGCATTTCATCAACTGGCAGCAGGATCCGTTCGGCAATTACCTCGCGCGTTTAGTCTTTCCCGAGGCGACGCGCGAATTCTCGGTCGACGTCGAGGTGATCGCCGATCTGACGGTGATCAATCCCTTCGATTACTTTGTCGAGGACAGCGCCGAGCACTGGCCGTTTGACTACGATGCCGCCTTGAAACGTGAGCTGACGCCGTATCTGGAAACCGAGCCAGCCGGGCCGCTGTTGCAGGCCTGGCTGGCAGCGGTGCCGCGCGAGCGCGTGCACTGCAACGATTTTCTGGTGGCGCTGAACCAGCGCCTGCAGGGCGACATCGCCTACACCGTGCGCATGGAACCCGGGGTGCAGACACCGGAAGAAACGCTGGAAAAGGCGCTCGGCTCGTGCCGCGATTCGGCCTGGTTGCTGGTGCAGATCCTGCGCCATCTGGGACTGGCGGCGCGCTTCGTATCGGGCTATCTGGTGCAGCTCACCGCCGATGAAAAATCGCTCGACGGCCCCTCTGGCACCGACAAGGATTTCACCGATTTGCATGCCTGGGCCGAGGTGTATTTGCCTGGCGCAGGCTGGATCGGGCTCGACCCGACTTCGGGCCTGTTTGCCGGCGAAGGCCATATTCCACTGGCCGCCACCCCGCAGCCGTCTTCCGCCGCACCAATCGAGGGCATGACCGACACGTGTGAGGTCGAGTTCGAGTTTTCCAACACCGTCAGCCGCATCCATGAAGATCCGCGCGTAACGCTGCCGTATAGCGACGCCGAGTGGGGGGCGATTCTGGCGTTAGGTGTTGCCGTTGACTACAAGCTGCAGGCTCATGACGTGCGCCTGACCCACGGCGGCGAGCCCACGTTTGTCTCCATCGACGACATGGAGGCACCAGAATGGAACACGGATGCTTTCGGAGCGCACAAAAGAGAGCGTGCCGAGGTGCTGGCGCGGCGGCTACGTGACCGTCTCGCCCCCGGCGCGCTGCTGCATACCGGGCAGGGCAAGTGGTATCCCGGCGAACCGCTGCCGCGCTGGGCGCTGGGGATCTATTGGCGCAAGGATGGCGTGCCGGTGTGGAAGAACCCGGCGCTGCTGGCCGCGGCCGAGCACGACAGCGGCCGCAGCGTGCTCGACGCGCGGCACTTTGCCAAAACCCTGGCGCAGCATCTGGGGCTGGCGATGCGCTATGCGCAACCGATGTATGAAGACGCGCTCGCCGCGCTGCTGCAGGAAGCGGAGCTGCCGCCCAATGTCGATGTGCTGTCCATAGACGGCGGCCACGCCGCACTCGACAGCGCCAGCCTGCGCGGCGCGCTGGCCAACAAGCTGTCACGCGGGCTCAATACGCCAACCGGTTATGTGCTGCCGCTGGCCTGGCGCGGGGGCGAAGCGGACGGCGCGGAGCATCCGTGGCACAGCGCACCGTGGCAGACCCGGCGCGACCGCCTCTATCTCACGCCCGGCGATGCGCCCATCGGCCTGCGCCTGCCACTGAATTCGCTGCCGTGGGTGGCGGAGGACGAGCGCGAACCCTGGGTCGAGGTGGACCCATTCGCGGTGCAGCCGCCGCTGGCCGATTTTCATGGCGAGATCGCCGCGCGCTTTTCCCGCACCACCCCGGCGCCATCTGGTGCGGACGATCCCGAACACCCGGAACTGCATCCGCAAACCGCATCGGCCAAACTGAACGTCGCGGTGCCGCACACCGCGCTGTGCGTCGAGGCACGCGGCGGCTGTCTGTACGTCTTCATGCCGCCGACCACCACGCTCGAACACTATCTCGACCTGCTGGCGGCGGTCGAAGCCAGCGCCGCCACGCTCAAGCTGCCGGTGGTGATCGAAGGCTATGCGCCGCCGTCGGACGGGCGCCTGGAAAAACTGCTGGTCACCCCCGACCCCGGCGTGATCGAGGTCAACATCCACCCCGCGCACGACTGGCAGCAACTGGTGGACACGACGATGCTGGTGTACGCAGAAGCGCGATTGAGCCGGATTGCCGCCGAAAAATTCATGCTCGATGGCCGCCATGCCGGCACCGGCGGCGGCAACCATGTCACCCTCGGCGGCGCGACGCCGTCCGACAGTCCTTTCCTGCGCCGCCCCGATCTGCTGGCGAGCCTGATCACTTACTGGCAACACCACCCGGCGCTGTCGTATCTGTTTTCCGGCATGTTCATCGGCCCTACCAGCCAGGCGCCGCGCGTCGACGAAGGCCGCATCGAACGACTGTACGAACTGGAGATCGCGTTCCAGCAAATGCCGGTCGGCGACACTCCGCAGCCGTGGCTGGTGGATCGCCTGCTGCGCAACCTGCTGACCGACCTTACCGGCAACACGCATCGCTCGGAATTCTGCATCGACAAGCTGTATTCGCCCGACAGCGCCAGCGGCAGGCTCGGCCTGCTCGAATTCCGTGGCTTTGAAATGCCGCCGCACGCGCGCATGAGCCTGGCGCAAATGCTGCTGCTGCGCGCGCTGGTCGCGCATTTCTGGGACAAGCCTTATCGTAAGCCGCTGGTGCGCTGGGGCACGCTGCTGCACGACCGCTACATGCTGCCGCATTATTTGTGGACCGATATGACGGACGTGATCGACGATCTCAACGCCGCCGGTTTTGCGTTCGACCTCGACTGGTACAAGCCGTTTCTGGTATTCCGCTTCCCGCGCCACGGCACGCTGCAGGTCGGCGACATTGCCATCGAGCTACGCACCGCGATCGAACCGTGGAATGTGCTGGGCGAAGAAAGCACCAGCCTCGGCACCGCGCGCTACGTCGATTCGTCGGTCGAACGCCTGCAGGTCAAACTGAACGGGCTCACCGACGGCCGCTACGTGCTCGCCTGCAACGGCCACCGCGTGCCACTGGTGCCGACCGGCGTGCACGGCGAATTCGTCTGCGGCGTGCGCTACCGCGCCTGGCAACCGCCGTCGGCGCTGCACCCCACCATCGGCATCCATTCGCCACTGGTGTTCGACCTGATCGATACCTGGAACGATCGCGCCGTCGGCGGCTGCACCTACCGCGTGGTTCATCCCGGTGGCCGCAGCTATGAAACCTTCCCGGTCAACGCGATGGAAGCCGAGTCGCGCCGCCACACGCGCTTTCAGGACTGGGGGCACAGCATCGGCAGCTTCAGCCATCCGCCCGCCGCCAGTCCGATGCCGGCCACCCAGTCGTCCGCGCCGGCGGTGCGCAGCTTCATCCCGGATGGCCGT
>JAAPAA010000398.1 GCA_012274165.1 Thiobacillaceae bacterium | reverse complement strand
GCCTGTCATTGCCGCCTGTGGAACGGGGCGAAAGTTGGCGTACCTTTCAACCCCGTTCGGCAGCGGTCAAAAATAGTTCATCCCCGCGCCATCTTTGCGACAACTCGGATCGGTAACGTGTGCATGCGAAACCACCCTGGTCGGGTGTGTTTCGCATGGAACCCATACCTGCAACATTTCCCAATTTCGCAAAAGGATATTGTCGTGATGAATACCAAATGGAATATGACGCTCGCGCTGAGTATCGCTGCAGCCTTATCGGCTGGATATAGCCAGGCTGCCGGCTTGACCCCTGTACCGAATGCCAGTACCAGGGCCACCGGCATGGCTGCACCAAATGTACTGTCCCCCGAGTTGATCGAAACCGTCGTCGCCCGCGGTAACATGGCGTTGGAAAATCCGTCTGCCGCTTACACGTTCTACGGCTACGACAACAACGGCACCATGCTGCCGGCCGATGCGACGACGCTGAAGGAAGCCAGCAAGACCGAGCCGGACAAGAATGTCTATCTGGTTCTGGACCGCCAGAGCGGGGTCGACAGCAATTTCAACTACGGCGAACATTTCGTCTTCCAGGGTCATGAAACCGGTACGGGTGGTTATCTGACCCGGATCAATCTGGATGCGGATGTGGCGCATCGCGTGACCCTGATCGCCGACAAGGACATCAACGGCAACAATCTGCCGACCTTCGATGGCATTACCTGGAACCCGTTTGCCCAACGCCTGCTGTTGACCGCTGAAGGCGGCAAGAATGGCGGCGTATGGCAAGCGCCGGCCGAGTTCAATTCCGGCAGTACTGCGGTGGCCGAGGATATTTCCGGCGCGCTGGGCCGTGGCGGCTATGAAGGCATCCAGAATGACAGCGACGGCAATGTCTGGATCGTGGAAGATGTGGGCGGTTCCAAGGGTGCGATCAACAATAAGGCGCGCCAGCCCAACAGCTTCGTTTATCGTTTTGTGCCCAATGACAAATCCGATTTGACCAAGGGTGGCAAACTGCAGGCACTGCAGGTGATGTCACTGGCCAATCCCGGTCAGCCGATCGAATTCCATGCGGGCCAGGCCGATGCCGACATCCTGTCGCAGGACGTGAAGGATCTGCATACCTACGGCAAGTCGTTCCACACGAAATGGGTCACCATTCATGACACAGCGGTGAATGGCAACGCACCGTTCGATGCCAACACCCTGGCCAAAGCCAGTCATGCCACGCCGTTCAAGCGTCCGGAAAATGCCCAGTTCCGCCCCGGCAGCCAGTTCCGCGAATATTATTTCGACGAGACCGGCGACACCGATTTGCAAACCCAAGCTGGCGATCATGGCGGTTTCGGTTCCGTGATGAAACTGGTGCAGGCCTCGCCTTCCGCGAACACAGGCAAACTGTCGATGTTCTATAAGGGCGATGCAGCTCACTCCGGTTTTGACAACGTGGCTTTCTGGACTGCCGACAAGCTTGTGTTCGTTGAAGATGCCGGCGACTCCCTGCATACCCAGCGCAATGCGCTCGACTCGGCTTTTATGTTCAACGTCAACCATAACTATGCCGACGGTACACAACCGGACCGCATTCTGGCCCAGGGCCGCGATCCTTCCGCCACCCTGGACTCCTTCCTGGGTTCAGCCATGCCTGGCTTCAACAACGATGGCGACAATGAGATCACCGGTATCCACGTGTCCGATGGCGATCCGACCGTGCATGGCCTGTTGGGTGCCAAGCGTCCGCATGCGTTGCGTGACGGCTGGCGTGTGTTCTACACCCAGCAGCATGGCGACAACCAGACGTTCGAGATCCTGTCGGCGCAGCGCGGCGAGCAAGATCGGGACGATGGCGATCGTGATTGACAACGAGCAAAGCTTGGTCCCGGACATGGGATAAAGTCTGAGCACGGTATGACGGAAGCGGGGCCACAGTTGTGGCCCCGCTTCTTTTTGTAAGCTATGACACAAATCTCACCGCCAGGTCCCCAGGCTTAGTCTGTTTGTGCGGTTCGCTTGGCTGTTTACAGGTTCCGGCTCGTGGACGCTGACCATGTTCTGGTAGAGCAGAGTCGAGATCAGCAGCGTGTCCTGGCTGGTCATTTTAGCTTTTGCGGCGCTGTCTAGCGTATAAAAGTGGGCATGGACAAGACTGCGAACCTGATGTGATTGCAAGGGAATATCCAAAAATCCGGGAACAAACCACAATTCCCCGCACACCAACCCAGGTCTAAAAATGCGGTTCACAGCCCGGAGACTCCAACCGGCCAAGCTGAAGCGCTTATCATTAGGACATGCGGAGCGGGTCGATAGGTGGCGTTCTATCGGCCCGTAAACCAAAACCGGGGCTCCGGGATTGATGTCGTCGGCCAACCCCTTACCTTGAAATCAACGCCATGTTGTTCCAACCCACCAAGGAGAGAGACTCATGAAGGTTCAAGTTAGTGTTGCCGCAGTGCTGTTGAGTGTTGCGTCGTTTTCGGCGTTGGCGGATATCGTTGTGCCGATGACGCTGGTTGATGATAAGGGCCTGGGCGCGTCGGTCGGCCAGGTCACGATTTCCGAATCGCCGTATGGCCTGGTGTTCAGTCCCGCCCTCACCGGCATCGCGCCGGGCCTGCATGGTTTCCATGTCCATACCAATCCCAGCTGCATGCCCAAGGAAAAAGACGGCAAGATGGTTGCGGCGCTTGCCGCGGGCGGCCATTACGACCCGCAGAATACCAATCGCCACGGCACGCCGTGGGGCGATGGTCATCTGGGCGATCTGCCGCCGTTATATGTGGATGCCAGCGGCAATGCCACCCAGCCGGTGCTGGCGCCGCGTTTGAAAATGGCTGACATGAAAGGGCGTTCGCTGATGGTGCATGCCGGCGGCGACAACCATTCCGATCACCCCGCGATGTTGGGTGGCGGCGGTGCGCGCATGGTGTGTGGCGTGTCGATGTAATGCGCCTGGAGCAAATGGGGTAAAAAAACTCCATTTGCTCGCCTGGGTTTGATCAGCAGACTGCTGCGAATCCTGCATACCCAACGTGATTGGGAGATCCTTCAAGCATGCCCGCCACACTGCACGCCATTCAGGCCGACATCACGACGCTCGCGGTCGACGCCATCGTCAATGCCGCCAACTCGTCGTTGCTCGGCGGCGGCGGGGTTGACGGGGCGATCCATCGCGCGGCCGGACCGCAATTGCTCGACGAATGCCGCCGGCTGGGCGGCTGCCAGACCGGCGACGCCAAGCTCACGCAGGGCTACCGGTTGCCGGCCCGGTTCGTGATCCACACCGTGGGCCCGGTCTGGCACGGCGGCGAACGGGGCGAACCGGCATTGCTGGCTTCGTGTTACCGGCGCGCGATCGAGGTCGCTTCGCAGCACGGCGCCCACAGCCTGGCATTTTCTGGCATCAGCACCGGCGTCTATGGCTATCCAGTCGCACTTGCGGCCCGGATTGCGGTGACAACGGTACGCCCCGCTGTGCGGGCGTTTCCGGCCATCCACGAAGTGATCTTCTGCTGCCATTCAGCGGCCGACCTCGCGGTCTACCAGGCGCTGCTGGCTCAAGCGGCAGACTGATCGACGCATCCATCCCGAAGTCGCGAATCGCAGTGCAGTCACTGAAACCGCTGTGCCTGTCGCCATCTGGCGACAGGCGAATCCACACCTAAGCTTTTGTTTTATCGAATCATTCTTCAAACCAGCCGTATGGGCTGTCGCCATCAAGCGACGTTTTGCCGGGTTTTGTCCTGGATCACGCCCAAGAGAATCAATTAAGCCACTGTTTATAAACATATTTTCAGTGCTGGCTCGCGTATTGCTAATTGGGTGACTACGCCCACTTCTGGTCGCAACCACACCAGAGCGTTTTACAACCCACGCATTCGAGAGAGACCCCACCCATGCTCAAATCCTTCATGCAACCTGGTAATTCCAGCCATTCAAAAACTGACTCGACCAAAACAGGCCTTTCTGGTTACCCGGCCAAACCGGCCGAAACGCCCAAGCCGATTGAAGCTCCCAAGACGGTTGAAGTCGTCAACGAAGAAGCGCCTGAGGAGACCACCCAGTACGCACGCAACGAAGAAGGCAGCAAACTTATCGTCGGGCCGAACATCAAGCTGAAGGGCTCCGAAATTACCGATTGCGAAATTCTGGTGGTGGAAGGGCGCGTGGAAGCGTCGATGAACAGCCGCGATATCCGCATCGCCGAGGGCGGCGTGTTTGCGGGCAAGGCCGAGATCGACGTGGCTGAAGTACGCGGAATTTTCGAGGGTGAACTGACTGCCCGCAAGCGGTTGGTGATTTATGCCACGGGCAAGGTCACCGGGGTGATCCGCTATGGCGCGATGATGATCGAGGAAGGCGGTACGCTTTCCGGGGATGTGCAACGGCTTGCTACCGGACCCAGCCTGGCCAAGCTGCCGGAAGCCGCTGCGCACACCCCGACACCTGACGTGGCGGTCGAGTCCACGCAGGAGCCGGAACTGGAGCAGATTCATTTCGGCTCCACGCTGGCACGCAATCTGGCGGGGCGACGTTAGTCGGATCGAAGCCTTGACGCAGGCACGCTGTCGTTGAGGAGCGACAGCGTCACGTCGGGTTGAGATCGCACCAAGCCGGATGTGCGAATGGGGTTTGCTTGCGTGTAACACGCGCAAACCCTTTTTTTTGGCAGGACAGGAATCCCCCTCGGCTACTATGCATGCAAGTAGTCACGAGAGACGCCCATGGAATCCCCCTTGCTCCCGCCCCGTCCGCACGACAGCCACAAGGCCCTGTTCGGCCGCGTCGGTGTGATTGGCGGGGCGCCAGGCATGGTGGGCGCAGCGCTGCTGGCAGGGCGGGCGGCGCTGGAATGCGGCGCGGGGCTGGTGACGCTGGGGGTGCTGGATGAATCCGTTCGGGTCGATTTCAGTGCCCCAGAACTGATGTTCGCGCCGCCCGACAAACTGGTTATTGATCCCGGCCTGACGGTGCTTGCGGTCGGGCCGGGGCTGGGCCAGACACGTGCGGCGTGTGAACTGCTGGAGGCCGCCCTGCGCTCCCCGGCGACGCTGGTGGTGGATGCCGACGGCCTTAATTGCCTGGCGCAACGCGAGGATCTGGCACGGACCTGTGCCTTGCGAACGGCGCCGACGCTGCTGACACCGCACCCGGGCGAAGCCGCCCGCTTGCTCAACACCCGCGTTGACGACATTCAATCCAATCGTGAACAGGCTGCGCGCGAACTTGCGGCGACATTCAATGCATGGGTGGTGCTGAAAGGCGCCGGTTCGGTTTTGGCGCGCCCGGATGGCACCACCTTACTCAACGAAACCGGCAATCCGGCCTTGAGTGCGCCGGGCATGGGCGATGTGCTGACGGGCATGCTGGCCGCGTTCCTGACCCGGCTGCAACCCTGGGAAGCCTTGCGCTGCGCGGTGTGGCTGCACGGCCAGGCGGCGGACGCTGCGGTCGCCGAACAGCTTGGCCCGGAAGGGCTGACGGCTTCGGAGCTGATTGGGTGGGTGCGGCGCAGGCTGAACGCGGTCTGAGTGATGCCTGAGGCCTGGACGTCTGACTCGGGTCAGTACGGGCAGCGCCGTCAGGCTTAAAGCGCCGTGCGAAAAGCGAGCCCATTGAGGCTCGCTTTTTTGGTTACGCGTACCGGTTTTGACGCCGGGCTCAAATCGGCCAGTAGCGGCGTGCTCCCGGATGTTTGATGCGCCGCTGCATGCGGTATCGCCTGGCCGCGCGTTCATCGATTGGGCGTGTTCCTGTCGGGCTGCCTGGCTGCCAGTGCAACGGGTGCATCAAGCTTTGCGCAACCAACTGCTTGCGGCGACTTTGCAGATGCCGGATTCGACGAGGCTTGTTCATTCAGCGCCCCGCTTTCATTTTGATGTCGCCTATACCCTGCCCGCTCGCCGACTCGGCTGGACTCCGGGAATTGAAACCGCTCAGGATCAGCAAACTGGTCATCACAGCCAGCACGCTGTAAGAGGCGTGCCAGGGATGCGTTCGTTTCGATTTTGCCGGGCCATGACCAACCGTTCCGACACCGCTCCATTCGTATAGCATCATGTGCTCGTCATTGAGATGTTGCGTGGTTTTGCGCATAGATTGGCTCCTGTGTGGATCAACGGCCGGCATCAATCGACACATCCGGCCGGTTCCGGTTGATCAGCGATATTGGGTTTGGGGCGTCGGGGTTTGCGACGTCTTGCTGGCGGTGGCTTCGATCAGTTCATCGCTGCTGAGGTGGTTGTCCTTGTTGACGTCTGCTGCGAGAAAATCCTTCCCTTTACCGCCGTGAGCGACAAATTCCTCCAGGCTAATCATGCCGTCGCTGTTCTGGTCATAGGCCTTGAAATCGGGCTTTGCAGCATTTGCAGAAGCGGCCAAGGCCTGCGCCGCAGCAAAAGCGCATAGCAGGGTGGCGATGGCCGCATTGCGGATACGTATGTCAAAGGTGTTCATCTCGTCTATCTCCTGTCTTCAATTAAATTGAATGCGGATGCACTCGACAGGAGGTATAGCGACGACCGTGCCAGAGCCAATTTTAGCAATCAGATCAATCAGATACGGTCATTGTTCGAGGAGAGGGTCAAGCTGGCACCGTACAAACCCGCTAATCTGTCGCCCATCAGAGACAGATTCAGGCGGGGGGCTCCATGCCATTGTTTTTACATGGGCTTTTTTGTCTGCTGCTGGCGACAAAGAGCCATTGTGCAACTGCACTCGGCATTCAGCCGGTTTCGTCGCGGTCCTTGAACAGGGTGGGGGTCAGGCCGTGGCGTTCCAGCAGCCGGTACACCTCGGTGCGGTTGCGTCCCGCCAGCCGCGCCACTTCGCTGACCTGGCCGCGCGTCAGTTTCAACAGCGTGATCAGGTAATCGCGCTCGAACGCCGCCCGCGCTTCCGCCAGCGGCTGGATCTCGGTCGGTTTGTCGCGCAGGGCGCGCGCCACCAGGCTGGCCGGAATGGTCGAGGTGGTGCACAGCGCGCAGCATTGCTCCAGCACGTTATGCAGCTGGCGGATATTGCCCGGCCAGTCGGCCGCCACCAGCATTTCCAGCGCCTCGGGGGCAAAGCCGTGGATGCGGCGGCGATATTTCTCCGTCAGCACGGTGAGGAAATGCCGCGCCAGCAGCGGAATGTCCTCGCGCCGTTCGCGCAGCGGCGGCAGCGTCAGGTTGACCACGTTCAAGCGGTAGTACAGGTCTTCGCGAAACTCGCCGCTGACGATCGCTTCTTCCAGATTGCGATGGGTGGCCGACAGGATGCGCACGTCCACCGCACGCGTTTCGGTCGCGCCCACCGGCCGCACCTCGCCCTCCTGCAGCACGCGCAGGAGCTTGACCTGCAAGGCCGCGGGCATGTCGCCGATCTCGTCCAGAAACACCGTGCCGCCGTGCGCGCTGAGGAACAGGCCGGGATGATCGTGCCCCGCGCCGGTAAAGGACCCTTTCATGTGGCCAAACAGTTCCGATTCGAGCAGTTCGGCCGGGATCGCCCCGCAGTTGATCGCGACAAACGGCTTGGCCCGGCGCGGACTGGCACGGTGAATGGCGCGCGCCAGCAGCTCCTTTCCGGTACCCGACTCGCCCTGAATCAGCAGCGCGGAGTCGCT
>JAAPAA010000397.1 GCA_012274165.1 Thiobacillaceae bacterium | reverse complement strand
TTCCTTCGCAGCCGCTGGCAGGGCCAGCACCATCATCAACCCTGCCAGCAGCAGTCTCACCAGAAGCTCCAGCGGCCCGTCGCCACCACATACGCACCCAGCGCGCCGTTGGTAACGGCATGCGCAATGACCGGCGCCCACAGGTTGCGTGTGCGGATATAGAGCCATCCATACGCCAGGCCCGCAACCAGTCCGGCAAACCATTGCAGATGCTCAACCGCAAACAGCGCGCTGGCGATGATCAGCGCCTTGAGGCCGATTTGCGCCGGATCCAGCGTCATGAAATCGGGCTGCTGCGCCCAGCGCTGTAAAAACGAGCGCCAGAACAGCTCTTCCATCACCGGCACCACCAATGCCGCGCCCGCAATACGGAATACAACCATTCGCCAGTCGATCTGGCCACTCGCATCGGTCGGGTTATAGCCCTTGCCCACCTCGCCCATCAGCATCCAGCCTGCGTCGAGATTGACCCACAGCACCAGCACCACGAAACCAACCACCAGCGACAGCAACACATGCCTGAACGGCAAGCGCGACTTGAGCTCGGTGTAATGACGCCACAGCACGGCCAGCGCCAGCGCCACCAACCCGGCTTTCACCGGATAGAGCCAGCGCACATCAAAGCCCGGCACCCAGCTGGGCAACAGGCCTTCCAGCGCAAGCAAGGCGATATACAGCCCGAATGGCAGGCTGCGTACGAATATGGGGGACATGAAGAGAAAATGGGCGCGGCTTGTTGCCGCGCCCACCCGATTAATTCAGACCCGAAACGCCTTTGCTGATCGCATCGGCGTCAGCTGCAGGTGCGGCACCTGCGGCTGGAGCGGCAGCAGGTTTAGCCGGTGCAGCCGGCTCAGCTGGCTTGGCAGCAGCGGGTTCCTTGCCGGCATCGGCAAACTCGCCCACATACTCGATCTTGGCGGCTGCCTTCAGTGCATCCAGTTCAGCCTTGGCTGCCTTCTGGCGCGCCTGACCCTGCAACAAATGGGAAATCGCGGGCTTGGCCTGCTCCAGCGTCACCGGCTGCGCCTGCGAACCGGCCAGCACGATCACCAGCACGCCATCCGGCGTATTCACTATCATCGCCTGACCGTCCGGCATTGCAGCCAGCTTGGGTAGCAATTCCTGCGGCAGTTGTTCGGCCGGCTTCACGCCCTGAGCCGCTTTCACCTCAAATTTCTCGGCCTTCAGCCAGGTCCCAAAATCATTCAGCGTTTTGGATGCGGCGAGCTGGGTGCGAATCGCGTCCTGCTTGTCCTTCGGCGCCTTGATCGAGATTTCCTGCAAGCGGTATATCTTGCGCTGGGTAAACAGCTCAGGATGCGCGTTGAAATAAGCCGTTACCTCGGCATCGGTCGGCTCAACCGGAGCGCCCAGCTTGCGGCCCATATAGGCCTCAGCCAGAATCTGCATACGTGCCGCATCCAGCGCCTGCACCACTGCGGGATCGCGATCCAGCTTGTCCGACTCGGCTTTCAGCACCAACAATTCCTGGTCGACCAGATTGCGCACCACTTGCAGCGAAGCTGCCTTGGATTGCTCTTTATCTAAATTGGGAATGCGCTGCAGCGCGAAATTCACTTGATGCACCGTAATCTCGGTGCCATTGACCTTGGCCGCCACCTGGGTCGGCGCTTTTTTGTCGGCTTCCGCTCCGTCTTTTTTATCGCCACAACCCACCACCAGCGCAGCGATCATCAACGGCAGAACCAGCTTTTTGAAACTTTGCATTTTGTCTTCCTCGAAATCCGGGTTTTTGGAAATTATGTGGGGCGAATGTTACACCAAGCCTACAGTCTGGTTACATAGGCAGAATACATGCCAAGTTCCAAGCGGGCGGTTGGTTCCGAAAGACCCCCCTCTTTCCGAAACCATCCCCCGAAGCCGTCGAAATATCGTCAGGTTTGTTCGTTTGTCGCCAGATTCAAATCGAGCTGCTGGGTGGACAACGCGGAATGCGGCGGGGTTTCGCCATTACGAATGGCTTCGACGTATTGCAGATATTCCGGCGTGACATCGCCGGTGATGTAGCGGCCATCAAAGCACGACGTGTCGAAGTCGAGGATGGCCGGATTACCCGCACGCACCACTTCCACCATGGCATCGAGGTCTTGGTAAACAAGTGCGTCGCAGCCGATTTCACGGGCGATTTCCTCATCGCTGCGGTCACTGGCAATCAACTCGTTGCGCGTCGGCATGTCGATACCGTAAACGTTGGAATAGCGCACGGGTGGCGAGGCGGAAGCGAAGTACACCTTGGCCGCGCCGGCATCTCGCGCCATTTGCACAATTTCACGGCTGGTGGTGCCGCGCACGATGGAGTCGTCGACCAGCAGGACGTTTTTGCCTTTGAACTCTTCCGCGATGGCATTGAGTTTCTGGCGTACGGATTTTTTGCGCAGCGCCTGCCCCGGCATGATGAAGGTGCGGCCGATGTAGCGATTCTTGATGAACCCTTCGCGATACGGCACGTTCAGGTGGTTCGCCAGTTGCAGCGCCGAAGGGCGGCTGGTGTCGGGAATCGGGATCACCACGTCGATCTTGAGATGGGCATATTCGCGCTGGATTTTCTCGGCGAGCGACACCCCCATGGCCAGGCGCGGGCTGTAGACC
>JAAPAA010000396.1 GCA_012274165.1 Thiobacillaceae bacterium | reverse complement strand
GCCCGAAACCAAGTAAGCCCGTAACCGACGCCCTCGCCCGAGGGCGTCGGTTACGGGCTTACTTGGTTTCGGGCGAGTCCTTCTTCTTGTCGTTGCCGGGGATGTAGGGGCTCCACGGCTGGGCGCGAATCGGTCCCTTGGATTTCCAGACGACATTGAACTGGCCGTCAGCCTTCACTTCGCCGATAAACACCGGCTTGTGCAGGTGATGGTTCGTCTCATCCATCTTGATCATGTATCCATCCGGTGCATTGAAAGTCTGACCTGCCATGGCAGCAATCACCTTGTCCACGTCGGTAGACTTGGCTTTTTCCACAGCCTGTTTCCACATGTGGATACCGATGTAGGTGGCTTCCATCGGATCGTTGGTCACCACGGTGTTCGCATTGGGCAGCTTGCTCTGCTTGGCCCAGTCGCGGTACATCTTGATGAACTTGGCGTTGGCCGGGTTCTTCAGCGACTCGAAGTAGTTCCACGCCGCAAGTTGTCCGACCAAAGGCTTGGTGTCGACGCCGCGCAACTCTTCTTCGCCCACCGAGAAGGCCACAACTGGAATATCCGAGGCCTTGATGCCGGCGTTGCCCAGCTCCTTGTAGAACGGCACGTTGGAGTCGCCGTTGATGGTGGACACCACGGCGGTCTTCTTGCCCTCGCCGGCAAACTTCTTGATTTTGGCGATGATGGTCTGATAGTCGCTATGACCGAACGGGGTGTACTCCTCCATGATGTCGGCATCGGCCACACCCTTGGATTTGAGGAAGGCGCGCAGGATCTTGTTGGTGGTGCGCGGATACACATAGTCGGTACCCAGCAGCACCCAGCGCTTGGCCGAGCCGCCGTCCTTGCTCATCAGGTATTCAACCGCCGGGATCGCCTGCTGATTGGGCGCGGCACCGGTGTAGAACACGTTTTTCTCCAGTTCTTCGCCTTCGTACTGCACCGGGTAGAACAGCAGGCCGTTCAACTCCTTGAACACCGGCAGCACCGATTTGCGCGACACCGACGTCCAGCAACCGAACACCACATCAACCTTGTCCTTCGACAACAGCTGGCGCGACTTCTCGGCAAACAGCGGCCAGTTGGAGGCGGGATCCACCACCACCGGCACCAACTGCTTGCCCATCACGCCGCCGGATTTATTGATCTCGGCGATCGTCATCAGCGCGGTTTCCTTCAGCGCGGTTTCGGAGATGGCCATGGTGCCGGACAGCGAATGCAGGATGCCGACCTTGATGGTGTCGGCGGCGAGAGCTGACATGCTGGCCAGGCCCGACAAAGTCAGCAGGCCTGAGAGCACGGTCATTTTCATGAATTTACGACGAGTTTGCATGGTGAACTCCTGTTGGGGAAAAAAGAAAATCAATTAAACGAAATGAATCAATGCGAGGTACGCCACATCAGACTGCGTACCTCCCGGCCCATCAGAACTGAAACTGCACGGCGACGTTGATTGCATTCACATTGTCCGTTCCAGTCACATCCTGTTTCGAGAAGTAGCCGCCGACCTGAGCGTTGTAACCATCAATGATGTAGTTGACGCCCAGGTCATACCGGCTGGTGTCTATATTGTTGTCGGGGGTGAACCGTTGGTAACGAACATAGGGCTGAAACTGTCCCCAGCCGACCTTTTGATTGAAGATGTAGCCCACACCAGTTGAATAGGCTGTGCCTTGTTCGCTGAGGTAGACGTCACCGGTGTCGTAGTTATAGGCAGCCGCTTCGATTGATAGCGCACCGGGACCGACGTCTTTCTTCTCCAACAGGAAATCAATGCTGTAGGACCGGTAGTTGCCTGTCGCGACGGCCGAATACGCGCCATTCTTTTGGGACCGTCCCGCAATCCCGATCGCCAGAATGTCTTTTCCGCCCAGATAGTTGCCCGTGCCATAGTAGCCTGGCTCTGCGTCCCAGAAATCGTACTGAATCCGGCCGGCATACATCGGGCCATCCGCGCCGGTCTGATTGGCCGAGTTACTGCTGGCAGGGGGAGGCGCAATCTTGAACTCGGTATAGCCTTCAAACAGGCCAAACGAATACCCAAGCTTGCCGTCCATCAAATTGCCCACGACCGCGACACCGTCATCGCGCCCGATGTATCCACCGTTGTAGCCATATCGGGACGCGATGCCCGACCAATAGCCGCCGCCCAATGAATAATAAGGTCCGGCCATGTTGGCACGGTCGCTTGGCGACAGGAAACGACCGACCCAAACAGTCAATTCAGGCGAAAAAGCAAGCTGGACGTTGGCATCGATTGCCTGGAACCCTTCGCCGGCAATATCCTTTTCGGTATTGAGCATGCCTTTGATGTTCTTGTTCAAAGACCCTGACAAATAGATGCGGGCACTGTCCAGGCTGAAGTTGTACGAATTTGACGTGCCATTGGGTGCCCCGTTTTCAACCCCGTTGAAACTGCCGCGCATGCCAAACCCGACGCTGACTGATTTATCTTCGCCAAAGCTGATCGTGCCACCGGCATGGGCGTTAATCGCCGACAGCATGGCCACCGCGGCTACAGCAGTCGCCAGTTTTTTTCCCCTGAACGTAAATGTCATTCCAACTCCCCTTTGATTTAAAAAATTTCGTCACTGAAATCGAAACGGGCGATTGCACGTCAACCGACCAAAACGCATTCAGGCTTTGAACCTGAGTGCAGATTAGCGCGCGCGCAGGCGGAGTGAAATAAGTCATCCAACGTAGATGCGCCAAGTGACAGCTTGCTAGACTGGGCGCTGGATTTATTGGGGTGGGATGATGAATACAGAAGCGTCCGGAAACACGAAGGCCGATTTCGTCGGAACAAAAATGCATTGCAGCAGCGGCATCCTGATGCTGGTTGCCCTGCTGCTTGGTGGCTGTGGCGAGTTTGCGTACAAGCGCGGCGCAAACATGAGCGATTTTGAAACGGCCAAACAAGCCTGCCAGGCCCGTACGTCAGAGCCTGCTGCGGTGGAAAAATGCATGACCGACAACGGATGGACCGTTCAAAGTCTGGGCAAGATGGAACCGATGGATACCGATCCCGTCGTGGACGTCTCGGTTGTTCCCAGCAATCAAAGAATTGAAAACGCGGCAACCACTGCTTCTGAAAAACACGTCACTGAAGACCCGGCTCCGGTTTCACCCGGCTCAGGGCAGCCAACGGAAGCTGCCAACAAACCATCTGACATGATGGACACGTTCAAAGTGAGTTCGTGGTGGAAAGCTGGCAGCAATGCTGACAATTTAAAAACCGACACCTCGGAATGCGTGGCAAAACTGGGCGAGTCGCATCGACCTAACAATCAAACCCAGGAGGTCACCCAAGGCCTGCTGCTCTGCATGAAGGAAAAAGGCTGGAGCGCCCTGCGCGCGAAATAGCGTTTGGTTGAGGCGCACTCAATGAAGCGCAGACGGTTGAATTGGGTCTAAAACGAGCCTGATTGGCTTTGCTCGGTTGTCTCAAGTCGGTAGAGTAGAAATGTGGCGCGGTAGTCGTAGGTTTGGCTTGTCTGTTTCCGCCCCTTTCGTCTGACGGTGCCCAAGTAACCTTGCCATAACTCCGTTTCCACATCCCCCTCATCGAACCGGACGTGCGGATTTCCCGCATCCGGCTCTCGGACAAGACGTCACGCCTTCGCCCACGACTTGTTGCGCCCGCCCAGGCTGACAAGACCAAAGTACCCGTAAAGGTGCGGGAGGGGATACGCCCCGCCTTTGCTTCGTCTGAGCTTGTACTTGTTGCGCAACCACCGGCGCAACCGCGTCGCCGTGTAACTGTCGAGCGCACGGTACGCCCGGCTGACGGTCCCTACACTGAAGTAGTTCGCCCAGCCGCGCAACGTGCGGTTCAACTTGCCCACCAGCTCCGTGGTCTCTTGCCACCCTGTCTTCAGGTCGGTCAGCACATGGACTTTCTCGACCATGCGCCGGATACTTTTCTTCGACGGCCACAGGGCAAACATGCCGCAGATGCTTTTAAGCCCTGAGCGAGATTACGCTCAGGTTTTTTTTGTTTCGGCCTGCATTGGCAGCTGCAAGCGCCGCATGGCCAAAGCCGCTGCGGCAGTACGGGTTTCGACGCCCAGTTTTTCGAACAGGTTTTCCAGATGCTTGTTGATCGTACGGTGGCTGATGCCCAGGATGTCGCCAATGTCCCGGTTGGTCTTGCCATAGATCACCCAGTAAAGCACTTCCGCTTCGCGCATCGTGAGCCGGAAAGCGTCCACCAGCACCTTGGTCATGGCGGTATCGCTTTCCTCATGCATAACCAGCAGACACTCTCCTTCATCGGTGAGTCCATGGAGTGCACACACCATCCGGCCTTCCTCACCCATAATCTCCAAGGGTGGGGACGGAGGGGCCTTGGTGAGCGCAGCCTGCAGCCATTCATGGATGCGTGCGACAAGCGGCTGCTTATCCTGTCCGCCGTATTTCAGCAGCAGGGTTCGCGCCAGCGGGGTCTGCCACACAATCGCGCCATCGGTCGGCCGAATCGATACGCATGCCTGTCCATACGCGTCCAGCACGCTGCGTGCCTGATGCGTCTGCCGGGCGATCTGCACATGGGCCGCAATGCGCGCCAGCACTTCTGCTGGACGGATCGGCTTGGTGAGATAGTCCGCACTGCCCGCCGCAAAGGCCGCGACCACGTGCTCCGCTTCGGTTAATCCGGTCATGAAGATGATGGGGATACGCTGTGTCTCAGCATCGGCTTTCAAATGCCTGGCCACCTCGAATCCGTCCATGCCGGGCATGATCGCATCCAGCAGAATGACGTCGGGCAAACTCTGGCGCGCACGCTGCAGGGCGCTTTCTCCATTCGTGGCCACCAGCACCGCGTAGCCCGCCTCATCCAGGGCATCATAAAGCAGGGACAGATTCTCGGGGACGTCATCCACGATCAGGACAACATCTTCGTTCATGCGGTCAATGGATGGCATCTGCACTCTTTCGTAAAACCTCCTTCATTGCATCGAACTGGAAGCGTCCTGCCAGGGTGCGCATCACCTGCACAAATTCGCCATGCACGTCGCCCAGTTTCTCGATTTCGTCGAGCTTGTTGAGGATGCCGCGCATGTAGCCGAGGTCGATTAGCTCATTCAGTGCGGCCAGCTGCGCTGGGTCAGGCGCGATGATTGCCCGTGCAGGGCTGGGGAATGTAGGCACGACGGGGGCGGGGCGATTGACCCGAATCCACTCCAGTTCCAGTCGTTTGCCGAGCCAGTCCAGGAGTTCTTCGACTCGCAAGGGTTTGGTAAAAAAATCCTTGATCGTGATGCCGACATCGTTTTCAGCGCCTTTCTCGAACGCATTCGCCGAGATGATGGCGATGGCTGCCTCCGATAATTTACCGGCGCGAATCCGCCGCAGGGTTTCCCATCCATCGATGCCGGGCATGGCCAGGTCCATGAAGATGACATCGGGTTGAACGCGGCGAAGATCCTCCAGACATTGCTGTCCACTGGCTGCCTTCGTCACCTGAAAACCAAGCGGCTCCAGAATGTTGACCAGCAGCTCGCGGTCTGCCTGTTCGTTGTCCACCACCAGGATGCGCCGACGCGCACCGACGTAACCGAGGCGTTGCACCTGGGGCAGCTCTTTTACAAGTTGTTCCGCATGGATGCTGGGCAGGAAAAGCCGGACGTCAAACCGGCTACCCTCACCTAGGCGCCCCAGCACGTTCAATTCACCCCCCATCACATCGGTCAGCATTCTTGCGATGGTCAGTCCGAGGCCGGTGCCCCCGGTCGCGCCGACGTGCGCTGCGCTGCCACGGGAAAAGGGTTCGAAGATGTTGCTGATCTCGTCTGGCGCGATCCCGGGGCCGGTATCCTCGATGGTAAAGAACGCCATCTCGCGCTGGTAGCGCAGGTGCAGGGTGACGCTGCCGCTCACGGTGAATTTGACCGCATTGCCAAGAATGTTTAGCAGTATCTGTCGCAAGCGCCTTTCGTCCGCCCGCACCATGGCGGGCAGCGCGCCATCCGGAACATAGTGAAAATCCAGCCCCTTGTGCCGCGCCTGCTGCTCGAACATGCCCACCAGTTGCTGGATGAAATCCTGGAAATCCAGTGGGCGAACGTCCAGGGAGAGTTTTCCGCTCTCGATGCGTGCGATGTCCAGCGTGCCTTCGACCAGCGACAACAAATGGTCGCCGCTACGGCGGATGGCGTTGATTGCCTGCCGCCGCTGCGGCGGAATCGATTCATCTTTATCCAGAATCTGGGCGTAACCGAGAATACTGTTGAGCGGTGTGCGCAGCTCGTGACTGATCGAAGTGATATAGCGGCTCTTGGCCTGGTTGGCCTGCTCTGCAGTCAGCTTGGCCTGCTGCAGCAACGCATCAGTGCGGCGGTGGGAATCGATCTCCTGCATCAGCAATTCGGTCTGGCGGTTGGACTCCTCCTGCGCCACCTGGCGGCTTTTGTGGGTCAGCACCAGCCACCAGGCGACGACGCCCGACACCAGCAGCAAGGCCGCGAACGCCCGCTGATAGG
>JAAPAA010000395.1 GCA_012274165.1 Thiobacillaceae bacterium | reverse complement strand
CGCAGCGGCAGAGCACCTGGCGCTGAGAAACAAGCTTGCGGTTCCTGAGTGGACGGGCCGCCCTGAGCGGTTCCTGAAGCGCCCGTTTTTCCCGTGCGGCCTCGAATCACTGAAGGCGCACCTGCTTGTCCACAGCCCAACGGCTTTTCGTCGCCGGCTGATCTTCGTCGATGCGGACCCGCTGTATCGGCCCCGGCGCGATCGAGTTGGAATCGGGGAGGGCCAGGGGCCGGGCGTGTCGTGAACGGTCCCGCAGGCCCTCAAAGCTCAATTCCTTTCGTGCCGATTTCGTACGAAAGACTGCCCAGGCAAGCCTTTGCCAAGGTTGACTCCTTGAGGGAGATCACGTCGATCGGGATGAGGCCGTGCTGCGAGAGCTTCGCTGCAAGTCGGGCTGGATGCTGGACTGCCAGATCTTCCGCAATGATTACAGCCAGATCGACATCGCTGCACTCGTTCGGCCTTCCCCAGGCGTAGGAGCCAAAGAGAAACACGCGACACGCCAGGCCGGCCTTGATTCGGTCGGCCAGGTTGCGACGCCCAGGCGGCGATCAACTGCGCCTCGCCGCGTGGCCCAATGGTCTGGCGCACGCCGCCGGATGCCCGTTTCATCGTGACGTTCTCATACGACGTCAATTCGCCGGGATCGAGGAGCGGCCGGATTGGTTTGTTGTGAGGCCCAGCTTTTCGTTGTTGCGATCACGGATCTGTACGATCTTGGATCCTAGAGCGAGCCTTAACGTCGGACCGAAACCGGCATTAGTGAGAGAACTAAACCATCCTGGCCGTTGGGTAGCCTCGTCAGAAAACTTAACCGCCGTATTTCGTTGATACGTCTATGGTTTTCGCGCTTCACGGGCCGTATACCTGTGAAGTGCCGCTATTGCCAGTTCATTCGAGGATTTCCGGCTTGCCGCAGGCCGACGACCGCTGCCCGAAACAGGACTTTCCCTGCTTGAGCTCCGTTCGATTCTGGAGTTTCTCGAGTGAGATGGCTGCCCTGTGGCGCCGGCACAATGCTCCCGCTAACACCTTGGCCGGGCCCTCGGCGACTCACTTCACCAGCGCACGGGCCTCGTCCCGCTCCGAGTGCTCGAACGCCGGCGCGAAAGTTTCGAGCTCAGCGGCCACCATGCCGATGATGGGCGAGCGCGCGACCTCTTGCCAGCGGCCGACGGCCGCCACGACTTGCGCCAGCACTTTCTTGGCTTCGTCGGCACCGAGCTCGAAGCGCGCCGCCTCCGCCAGCAACTCGTGCACGGACACGACAGGTCCGATGTTTTCGCTCAACCAAGTCTTGGACTCTCGTTCCTTGTCCGGGAAGGGGTTCAGGTCAAAACCAGGCGCCAGCCGCCAGAAATTGGAGCCCCCGTACAGGAAGCCGATGTTGTGCAGGTGGGGAATGCTCTCGCAACTCTGTCATCGAGCAAGACTAAGTTGGTCCCTTTCTACACCCGATCAAGGTACTTCCCGCGAACTCCTTTGTCCGGGTCTTCGCGCCGATATTCCGCGCGCATTTCGTCTTTAACTTTGCTCATAGACTTCCTCGCTCATGTCGAGTTGCCCTTCGGGCGCTAATTCTTCGAATGGCGCGGCCTCGTTCAGCATGCGCCACCACTCGAAGACGCCCCAACTGAGAAAGACCAAACGTCAGCAGCCTATGCTCGCCCACCGAGTGGTCGGGATCGTCAAAAGTGTACGCCAGAGGATCTGCGAAGACAGACGCCGCCTCCCCAATTCGTGGCAGCGTTGGTTTCGCTCTCGTCGTGCAGCAATCGGGTTTGCCCTTGTGACTTGGCCGGCAGGACGCTCGTCACGCTGTACGCGCCGTTTTCAGAGAGCTGCGAGGCCCTCCTGACCTGCATCGATCAGGGCCACGATACAAGGCGAACACTGCAGCGCTCAGGACGCCGGTGCTTCTTCGCGACATGTCGCGATCGGTCCGAATGAAGCGCGGTCAATCTTCTTGCGAGACGCAGCTGCGGCGCGCTCCGAGTCGCCAGGATCCTAAACAAAACAAAATGCTCGGATATAGACGGGCTCGCCCAAAGTTGTTGTTTTTAAATTTCGTATACCGTTTATTCCAAAGCGGCTAAGCCACGGCAGTCGAATTTTGTATACCGTTTATTCAGGCTGTGAGTGTCTGCTGCCGCCGACTCACTTGCGCGCATGCGTTCATGGAGGATATGCTTTCAGCAGAGGAGAGAGGGGTTAAACGTGGCAACGCCAGACGGCTCGCGGAGGATCGCCAAGATCCGCATCGGAAAACACTCATTCAGCTACGAACGGGGCGACACGGCGCGGATCGCTGGCGCGTTGCAACTGGCCAAAGAGGCATCGATGCCAGTCCTTTGCGAATGCTCCGATCCTTCGCCGAAGCTTGTGATCCAGTCAAGAGCGGACCGCGGCCGATGGTGGCCGGCGACCTGGCCCAAGGGCGGGCCGGCCCACGCGCTGGAATGCCTTTTCCACCATCCCGCACTTGCAGATGCTGAAGATCGGGCCGCACGACTTGCGGCTATCCAGATCCTTCCGTCGGGCTTTCGCATCAAGTCCAACATTTCGTTTTCGAGGCCATTGGCGCGCGGCGAGCAGCCTTCCAATCTGGATGGCCGTGCCGGGCGTTCGAATGCCGCGAGTTCATCCTCGACCACTCTATTGGGCGCCCTCGAGTTCCTGATGGAAAGGGCGCAGCTGCATCTTCACATACCCGGTCCTAAGCGGGGATGGGGGCAGGTCGTGGAGCTGCTGAGAGCCTCGCTCAAAGGTGGCCTGCTGGGGCGCAAGCGCTTACCCGAGGTGATCTATGTGGTCCCCGAATTCATTTTCCCGCACCGCGAACATGAAAAACAGTTTCAAGCGTTTTGGGAGCCACTCGTCCGGAATGCCCAAGGGCGGGGGACCGTACCTCGCTTCTTGCTATTGTGCGAGTTCAAAGGCGTTGAACCCGGCGCCGATGGCCCTCTTCGTGCATCGGTGGGCCAGTTATCCGGTGGCATTTATCTGAGCGATTACTTGAAAGACAAGCTGGAGCAAAAGTACGCCATTGCGCTGGCACAGCCGATCCCCTCCAAGAGTGCCCATGTGTTGGGTCTTTTTCTTGCCGAGGTAATGGATTCGGGCAAGCTGCTGGCAGTCGATGGCGCACTGGTTCTGACTTCAGGCAGTTTCGTTCCTTGCGATTCGGGCCATGAAGTGCGCATGGCCACCTTGCTCGCCAGAAAAGCGCGCCACTTCGAAAAGCCCATGCGACCGCCGTATCCGAATTCGGACATGATCCCGGATTTCCTGCTGCTCGACACCCGTCCAGTAAGGCCCATCGAGGTCTGGGGCATGAACACGCCGGACTACTTGGCGCGCAAGCAGGCCAAGCGAGCCGAGTACCAAGCACTTGGAATGCAATTGCTGGAGTGGGAGGCCTACCGGGGCCATCGGCTTCCAGTGTTGCCAGAAGTTGACGAGCCGGGGCTGAATCTCCCCCTGACGAAAGTCAAGGGGTAAACCGCGTCGGTTTGAGCCGCGTCGATTTGAGGGGGGCGAGACTATCCAAGTCCAGCGCGAAGCCGAGCCGGACGCGCGTGCTCGCCTCCAGGCCGGAGGACCGGGACTTCGCGTCGAGTGTCGCCATCGCGCTGAACCGGTGCGTGCGAAAGGCGGCATCGTCCAACGATCCGGTGCGGCGCGCGTTTCAACCGCCAGTGAAATTGTCCGCAGCGAACTTCGGTATGTCGCCGGCCATACCCTCGAGGGCGTCAGCGCGGGCGCCGATGTAGTCGGCCAACTGCTTTAAGAACGTGCGTTCTTCGGCGGTGTACACCGGGGAGTCGGCCTGTGCCTGGGACTCCTGCCTGGCCAATCGGCACAAGGTCCGCAGCTCCCGGGCGAATGTTGCGCGCGGCCAGCCGAGCCTTTCGCAAAAGTCGGCGAGCGCGAACGACTTGATCTGCTCCAGGCCGAAGACATCACCGAACGCCATGGCCAAGTCGTGTTCGATGCGCGTGCCATCGTACAGAGCCGTGCACACCAGATCGTAGAAGGGCGCCACGGCCAGGGAGCGGGAGCGGGCGAAGAAGGACAGGTTCTTCCCATGCGCATCGCTATTGCCCAGCAGCAGGGTCGTTATGGACCACATCGCGATCTGGCGCAGGTCGACGGCGGCGTTGGCGAGGTGGCCCTGCCTTCGCAAGGCGCCAAGCGCCTCGAAGCTCACCCCGTCGCGGATCTGGCGCACGTCTTCACCGGTGCCCACATTCCGCTCGTACTTGTGCTCGACCGGCCGGTCCAGGGCCTGGCAGCCATCGAGGATGTGGATGCTACTCACCTGGCCTTGTTCCAGTCGGCGGTCAAACCGCTCGACGCACAGCACAGGGCTGGGAACGCGCAGGATGTCCACGCGGGCGGCCAAGTCTTGCTTCATTCGCTGCTGGCCGATGCGGTTCACAAGCTGCATGCAGAAGTGCTCGTTGACCACCATGTGCGGCAGGAACGGATTGCGAGAGGGCGGTTTAAGGATGTGGGTGGACGACAGCGCTCCGTCCACAAGGTACAGCTCGTCGCCCTGGCGCACAACCTGCAGCTTGTCCTGGTAGCCGGCGATAGAGATGCGCACCTTTCCATCCCAGACGATGAATGGCCGGCGGTCGCGCTCGTCGATGCGCTCTTGAAGCTCCCGGAAGCTCACTTGGCGGCGCACTGCTTCGGTCGGGGGCGTCTTGGCCATGGGCAGAAATCGCAGGGCACCCGCGGACTCGGCGCCCAGAGCGTGGATGAGGCCAAAGACGTTGCCCTTCGAAACATTGCTGTAGGAGGCTGCCACATCCAGCGCCTGCCCTTCGGGCAGCAGGTTCTGGATGAAGCGGCGCACGGTCACGGCCGAGGCGGGCAGGTCGAACGGGATGTGGGGCGATAGCTGGAAGGCGTCCGCCCGGGCCGACCACTGCGGGGCGTAATCGAAGCTGAAGGCGTCACTTTCCGGGTCGAACCGGAGCAGGCCAACCAGGTCCCGTCCGCTGAAGACCTGCAGTGAGTAGTCCTCGCCGGCGTTCTCAACGGTTTTCGGGGGCATGTTTGCTGGCCAGGAGCATTTCAATCTGGCTGGCTCGGACGTGGTCGACCATCAGCACCGCCAGGCCCAAGCTGGAGAGCACAGCCAACAGCTTGTCCGACGTCACCGGGCGACCGTGCTCCAGGCGCGACAGCAGGTCACTGGAGACGCCGCTGACGGCCGCAGCGTCATCGATTCGTAGCTGTGCCCGGGCTCTGGCGCTGCGAACCAGCTCGCCCAGCTCCTGCAAGTTGGTTACCCGAGGGGTGGTTTCGGTCGGAAGGGGGAGTCGTCTGGCCATCGGCGCCTCAATTGTTTCGTTTGGCCGAAATTATAACAAGCTGGACCGAAGTTCAGCGGCATATTTCGGCAAACAAGAACAATGGATGGATTGTGGTCCTTGGTGACCGTAGTTACGTTTAAGCGAAACAATCTCAGAGCGCACGACTCTGGTAACTCAGCGGGAGCTTAAACTGATGACCGCTTGCGGACCCGAACCAGTCGTTCAAGCGCAAACAGACTTCCAGCTGAGGCGGAGCGGGGGCTGGAGGAGATCGAGGGCTGCATTCGAGGGGTGTCGCAACAGCATGGGCCTGCCCCTGGTGGAACGCAAAGGCCGCCTGGCCAGGCTGCTGGCCGGGTTGCCCCGTGCTGGTGGTTGGAGATCTGCCGGCGCAGGCCAAGTTGTTCGACCAGGCCTTGGTGCCGCTGCTACTCGAGGGGTTCGTGACCACGCGCCGCGCCAGCATCTACACACCCGGCGTGCGCTCACCCGACCTGGCTGAAGATCAAGTGCAAGGATGCCCTGACAGCACAGCGGTTCAGCCGGTGAGCCGGCAGGGAGAGGG
>JAAPAA010000004.1 GCA_012274165.1 Thiobacillaceae bacterium | reverse complement strand
GGCTGGTACTGACCGAGGCCGGGCGAGCGGCAGGCGCAGCCGCTCGCCCGGCCTCGGTCAGTACCAGCCAGGGGGTGGCCGCGACAAACGGCGCAGCGTTGCGTAGACGCGGCGGCAGCGTGGCGAGCAGGATCGCACCCAGTGAATAATGGTAATAATCGGCGCAAAACTGCGCCAGACGGAGGATGTCGGGAGACAGGGCGGGGCGGTCGTCGAATACGCGGATCACTTCGCGTAGCTTGTCGGTCGAGATCAGGCTATGGGATGACTGGTTCATCGCAACCCCGATGTGCCGCGTGCGGCCAAACGGAACTTCGACCAGGCTACCCGGCTGCACCATTCCAAGGCTATCCGGCAGGCGATAGTCGAACAACCGCTGCAACGGCGTATCGAGTGCGACCTGAAGGATGGACGACATAACTTAACGACGAATCTTGCCTGAAAATGGGGAAAAGCTTGCTAAGTGGCTGTTCGGCAAGTCTTATTCAGTCTTGTCCACGTAGTCTGTGGATAATTATGTGAGTGCTTTGTGTTGACGCCTCCCAAACGCCCATATTCAGGCGGGTGGAGTCGATAGGTTAAAAAGCAGGCAAACCAATAAACCATTTGTAATCATTGGCTTACAAACATGCCGCGAGTGTCAAGGGTTTGATACAAAAAAAGAACCCTTGCACCAGCGCTGTGCATAAGTTAGTTGGCACTACCACACTTCGAGAAGTGGATTACGCGCCTTATCGGTGCGCAATGCACTGTTTTAAAAGACTATTGTTGTTGAATGCCGGCAACCATCCAGCCGCCTTGACCACTGATGGGTTTGCTCAGGTGCCATACTTCGTCGAGCGCGACCGGTGCGGCGTCCGCTTCCTCACGTACCAGGCCGGTGAAGCGTACGCTGGCAACATGACGGTTGTTTTCGTCGAAGGCTTCCAATACGGCGGCGTTGAGCGTCATCACGTCGGTGGTTTGTTTGACGTCGCCCCGCTCGGCTAGCTGCATGCTGATTTCGGCGAAGACTTCCGGGGCGGTGAAACTGCGCAAATCGTCCAGATTGCGGGAGTCAAACGCGGCCTGCAGGCGGATGAAGTTGAGTTTGGCTTCGCGCGCGAAGGCTTCGGCGTCGAAACCGGGCGGGAAGGTGGCTGCGGAGCTGCTAGCGAGGGCTGCGGCGGACTGGTCAAACGCGACGGGTGAGTTGGGCTGCGGCATTCCGGCATATTGCATCGCCGGAGTCGCCGGTGCGTTGCGACGCATCAACCAGTTGATTAGCATGATAGCCGCCATCGCCAGCAGCGCAATCATCATGAAATTGGCCATGCCCTCGCCCATCCCCAGGTGCGAAAACAGTGCGGCCAGGCCCAGACCCGCGGCCAGTCCGGCAAGCGGCCCCATCCAGGAATTTTTCTTCGGCGCTGAGGTGGGCGCAGCACCTTGCTGCTGCGGCGGGGTTGGCGCGGCGCTTTGTCTGGCAGGTGCGGTGCGCTGCATGCCGAAGGACTTGCCGCCGCCGAAGCGCTTGGCTTCAGCGTGATCCACGGCAAAACCGAAGCTGAGGAATAGGGCAAACAAGCTGATCAAAATACGTTTCATGGTGAATCCTTGTAAATTCGAGTGGGTTAGGGCGGTATCGCTGAAAAAAGTTCGCGGCTGAAACCCGATTTAAGCGCGCAGCGCGCGGCTCTGACTGTGCACTGAATCGACCAGGATACTGACCTTTTCCGGGTCAGTGAACTGCGAAATGCCGTGGCCGAGGTTGAACACGTGGCCGGGATGGTTGCCATAGCCGTTCAGGATGTGTGCGACTTCGCTGCGGATGATGTCCGGGGAGCCATGCAGGACGTTGGGATCGAGGTTGCCTTGCAGTGCGACCCGGTCGCCGACGCGGCGGCGTGCTTCGCCGATGTCGGTGCTCCAGTCCAGCCCCACTGCGTCGGCGCCAATCGCCGCGATCGCTTCCAGCCAGTTGCCGCCGCCCTTGGTGAAGACGATGCTCGGCACGTGGCGGCCGTCGCGCTCCTTGATCAGCCCGGCGACGATGCGCTCCATGTAATTGAGCGAGAACTCGCGGTAGGCGTGCGGCGTGAGGCTGCCCCCCCAGGAGTCGAAAATCATCACTGCCTGCGCGCCGGCTTCAATCTGCGCATTGAGGTAATCGATCACCGCGCGGGTGTTGATTTCCAGAATGCGGTGCAGCAAGTCGGGGCGGCTGTACAGCATGGTCTTGATGTGGCGGTAGTCATCCGAGCTGCCGCCTTCGACCATGTAACACGCCAGCGTGTAAGGACTGCCGGAAAAGCCGATCAGCGGCACTGATCCATCCAGCGCGCGGCGGATGCTTTTGACGGCATCCATCACATAGCCGAGTTTGTCGGTCGGGTCGGGCGCGGTGAGGTCGCGGATTTCCCATTCGTCGCGCAATGGCCGTTCGAAACGCGGGCCTTCGCCCTGCGCGAAATACAGTCCCAATCCCATCGCATCGGGCACGGTGAGAATGTCGGAAAACAGGATCGCGGCGTCGAGGGGGTAGCGTGCCAGCGGCTGCAGCGTGACTTCAGTCGCCAGATCGGGCGACTTGCACAGCGTCAGGAAGTCGCCGGCGCGCGCGCGCGTCGCGTTGTATTCCGGCAGATAGCGACCCGCCTGGCGCATCAGCCAGACGGGGGTGTAATCGGTAGGCTGGCGCATCAGCGCGCGCAGGAAGGTATCGTTCTTGAGAGCGGACATGAAAAGAGCCGGTGCGCAAAGGCCGCATTCTAACAGGCCAAGCGATCGAGCCCGGCGACTCGCTTCCGTGCAGGCTTGCCGCCAGCCCGATCCGGGTGGCTTGAGCTACAACTTAAGGCAGGCTTAATAATCAATCGGCAGCATGCGCGGCTGGTTAACGCTGGGCAGGTCGGTCTGCTGCTTTGCTTTTGGAGATCAATATGGCCACTGGGCTTTTAAACACGCGTACTTTCGTTGTCTCAATGACGGTGGCTGTGATGTTCGGCAGCGCTCCGACTTTCGCCGCCGATGTGCTGCCGCTGACTGCTGCGCAGAAGCAGAATCTTGGCATCGTCACGGTCGCCGCTGTTCCGCAATCCGCCAGTCCAGCGCTGAGCTATCCGGCGCGTGTCACGCTGCCGCCTGCCAGCGTGCGCGTGGCGGCAGCGGCCGGTGAGGGGCTGGTCACACAACTGCATGTGCAGGCGGGCGACACGGTCAAGCGCGGTGCGCCGCTGGTGACGCTGTCCATGCCAGGTCTGGCCGATGCGCAAAACGCACTGACCCAGGCGCGGCTGCGATCGCAGCTGGCGGACAGCAATGCTGTGCGCGATGCGCAACTGTTCCGCGAAGGCCTGATTGCCGAGTCGCGCCTGCGCGCGACGCAATCCGACGCGCAATCCGCCCGCGCCAGCCTGACGGCAGCGCAAACCATGTTGTCGCTGCTGGGGGCGGGCACGGTGTCGGGCAGCACGCTTACGCTGACCGCGCCGATCGCCGGGGTGGTGACTGAAAGCGTAGCCGAACCGGGTCAGCGAGTGAATGCCGGAATGGCGCTGGTGAAAGTGGCGGACGTATCGAAACTCGCCTTGGAGATTCCGCTGAGTCCGGCGCAGTCACGCCAGGTGGCGGTCGGACAGCGCGTGACGGTCGCGGACAGCGCGGCCAGCGGGGTCGTCACGGCGCTACTGCCGCAGCTCAACGCATCACAAAGCGTGCTGGCGCGCGCCAGCCTCGTCGATCCGCAAAAACGGCTGCGCCCCGGGCAGTCGGTGCAGGTCGGCATTGCCGGCGTGCAGTCGGCGCAGAGCCAGACCGTGCCTGCCGACGCGCTGGTGTGGAAGTCGAGCGCGGCGTATGTGTTCGTCGAAACCTCGCAGGGCTTCACCGCGACGCCGGTCAAGCTGGTTCGCCAGAACGCCAGTCAGGCCGAAATAACCGGTCTTGCCGCCAGCAGCCGGGTCGCCGTCAAAGGCGTGGCCGCGCTCAAAGCGCAATGGCTGGGGAAATAACATGCTGAATACCCTGATCGAATTCGCGCTGGCGCGGCGCTGGCTGATGCTCGCGTTTGCGCTGGTGCTCGCCGGGCTGGGCGTGCGCGCCTACCAGCAGATTCCGATTGATGCTTTCCCCGATGTCTCGACCACCCAGGTCAAGCTGATCCTGAAGGCGCCCGGCATGACGCCGGAAGAAGTCGAGGCGCGCATCACACAGCCGGTGGAAACCGAACTGCTGGGGATTCCCAACCAGACCATTCTGCGCAGCCTGTCGAAGAACGCTCTGGTCGACATCACCGTCGATTTTGCCGAAGGCACCGACATTTACTGGGCGCGCCAGCAGGTGGCGGAACGCTTCGCCAATGTGAAAGGGGACCTGCCAGACAATGTGTCGGGCGGACTGGCGCCGATTTCGACGCCGCTGTCCGAGCTGTTCATGTTCACCATCGAGGGGCCGCTCTCGCTCGCCGAAAAACGAACCCTGCTTGACTGGACAGTGCGGCCGCAATTACGGGCCTTGCCCGGCGTGGCCGACGTCAATTCGCTCGGCGGCCGGGTGGCAACGTTTGCCGTCAGCCCCGACCCGGATGCGCTGACTGCGCGCGGCGTCACGCTCAACGAACTGCGCATGGCGCTGGAAACCAACACCCGCAACGACGGTGCCGGACGCGTCAACGAAGGCGAGGAAACCTGGGTGGTGCGGGTCAACGGCGGCGTCGGCTCGCTTGACGACCTGCGCCACATCGGCGTCAAAAATGTAGCAGGTGTGGTGGTGACCGTCGGCGATGTCGCACGCGTGGAACTGGGTGAAATGACCCGCTACGGTGCGGTGACGCAGAACGGCAAGGGCGAGGCGGTGGAAGGCCTGGTGATCGGGCTGAAAGGCGTCAATGCAGGCGTGCTGATCAAGAACGTCAAAACCAAGCTCGCCGAGATTCAGGCGACCCTGCCCAAGGGCGTGACGATTTCGCCTTTTTACGACCGCGCGCAACTGGTTGACCGCGCGGTCGGCACCGTCAGCAAGGCCCTGCTCGAAGCGGCCGTGCTGGTGGTGATCCTGTTGCTGCTGTTCCTCGGCAACCTGCGCGCAGCGATCGTGGTGGCACTGATTCTGCCGCTGTCGGTGCTGGCCACCTTCGTGCTGATGCGCCAGTTCGGACTGTCGGCGAACCTGATGAGTCTGGGCGGGTTGGCCATCGCGATCGGCTTGCTGGTCGATGCGGCGGTGGTGGTGGTGGAAAACGTCGTCGCGCACCTCGCGCACGATCCGGAAAACACCAGCGAAACGCCGCTGCAACGCGTGCTGTGGGCTACGCAGGAAGTCGCCAGCCCGGTGACGTCTGGCATCGCCATCATCGCCATCGTGTTCCTGCCGCTGCTGACACTGGAGGGGCTGGAGGGCAAGCTGTTTACGCCGGTTGCGCTGACCATCGTATTCGCGCTGGCGGCGTCGCTGCTGCTGGCGCTTACCGTGATTCCGGTGCTGTCCTCCATGCTGCTGAAGCAGGGAGCGCATGAAGACCCGTGGCTGCTGCGCAAGGCTCAGGGCCTCTACACGCCGCTGCTCGACCGGGCGCTGGCAAAGCCCAAGCTGGTCTATCTCACCGCTGGCGTGCTGATGCTGGCGGCAGTGGGCGTCTATCCCCTGATCGGCAAAACCTTCATGCCGACGATGGACGAAGGCGACGTGCTGGTGCAACTGGAAAAGCTGCCGTCGATCAGCCTCGAAGAATCGGTCGCGCAGGATCTGAGGGTGCAGCAGGCGCTGTTGAAAAACGTGCCGGAAATCCGCCGCATCGTTGCGCGCGCCGGCGCCGACGAGCTCGGCCTCGATCCGATGGGACTCAACGACACCGATTCGTTCCTGGTGTTGAAGCCGATGGCCGAATGGCGCAAGCCCGACAAGGAATGGCTGATCGGTGAAATCCGCACCGTGGTCGAAGGCTTCCCGGGCATCGCCTACAACTTCACCCAGCCGATCGACATGCGGGTGTCCGAAATGCTCACCGGCTCGCGCGGCGACGTCGCGATCAAGATTTTCGGGCCTGATCTCGCCACGCTCAACCGTTTGGCTGGCGAGATTTTCAGCGTGGTCGAGAAAACCCCGGGCGCGTCGGACGTGTATACCCAGCAGAACGCGGGCGTGCAATACCTGCAGGCGGAAATCGACCGCGACGCCGCAGGCCGGTTTGGGCTGTCCGCCGACGACATCGGCCTGCTGCTGCGCACGCAGCTCGAAGGCGAAGTGATCGGCACCATCCAGCAGCAGGGGCGGCGCATTCCCCTGCAACTGCGTGGTCCAGCCAGCCTGCGCGAGTCGCCCAGCGCGCTGCAGGCGATCCGCCTGACCCTGGAGGATGGCCGCGAAATCAGCTTCGACCAGGTGGCCACGCTCAAGCGCACCAACGGCCCGGTGGCGGTGAAACGCGAGAATGCGACGCGCTTCACGGTGGTGCAGAGCAACGTCGCCGGGCGCGATCTGGTGAGCTTTGTCACCGATGCGCAGGCCGCGGTTGCCCAGCAGGTCAAGCTGCCGCCCGGCTACAGCATCACCTGGGGCGGCCAGTTCGAGAACCAGCAGCGTGCCGCGCAACGGCTGATGATCGTGGTGCCGGTGGCGCTGCTGCTGATCGGTTTTCTGCTCTACGTCACCTTCGGCGATGCGCGCCAGGCACTGCTGGTGATGATGAACGTACCGCTGGCGCTGATCGGCGGCATCTTCGCACTGTGGGCGTCGGGCGAGTATCTGTCGGTGCCCGCTTCGGTCGGCTTCATCGCACTGCTGGGCATCGCGGTGCTGAACGGCGTGGTGCTGGTCAGCCATTTCAACCAGTTGCGCAATCAGGGCCTGAAAGGCGACGCCGTGGTGCGCGACGGCGCGCTGCGACGGCTGCGCCCGGTACTGATGACCGCGAGCATCGCCGCCTTCGGTCTGGTGCCGCTGCTGTTCGCAACCGGACCCGGTTCCGAAATCCAGCGCCCGCTCGCCATCGTCGTCATCGGCGGCCTGGTCAGCGCCACGTTGCTGACGCTGGTGATGCTGCCGCTGTTGTATCGCCAATTTATTCTGAAAGGAGCGCGCGGATGAACGCCGTTCATACATCAAGCATGGCAAACGCCGTTCGCACATTGAGCCTGGCGCTGGCATTTTCTGCTCACGTGAAGGCTGATTATTTACCCGACCCCAAAGCCGCCGAGGCTGCGCTGTGGGCGTCGCCCAGCGTGGCGCAGGCGCGCGGTGATTACGCCGCGCAATCTTTGCGCAGCCAGAGCCTGCAACAGGGGCGTGAAGAATGGAAGCTGGACGCGGAAGTCGACCAGCGCCGCGTCCAGACGACCCCTTCTGACAACTTCGCCGAATGGGGATTGGCGTTGTCGCGCCCGATCCGGATGCCCGCCCGCGCCGGGGCCGATCGCGCGCTGGCCGGCGCACTCAACGCCCATGCTGAAGCCAGCCTGGGCGAAGCCCTGCACGAGTCCGGGCGGCTATTGCTGACACTGTGGTTCGACTGGCTTACCCAATCCAGCCAGTCGGGCCTGTGGCAGGCACAGCGCCAGCTTGCCGAGCAGCAACTTGCCAGCGTGAATACACGCATTCGCCTGGGCGAAGCGCCGCGCGCCGAACGCGTCAACGCCGAGGCCGCGCTGGCGCAGATTCGGCTACAGCAGCAGCAGGCGGTCACACGCATGCAGCAGGCGCGCAACCGATTGCTGGCGCAGTTTCCCAGCCTGCCGCTGACGGCGGACACGCCGCCGCCACCCGCGCAACCCGGCTTGCAAGGATCGGCGGAGCATTACGTCGACGCGGTGCTCGAACACAATCATGAATTGTTCCGCGCGCGTCGGCAGGCCGGTGTCCTGCAAGCCGAAGCACACAAGCTCGCCCAACATGGCAGCGTCGATCCCACCGTTGGCGTGTTTTATCGCAATGAAATGGGCGGTAACGAGCATGTGCTGGGGTTAGGTGTCGGCCTGACCCTGCCGGGTGGCGCGCGGCGCACCGATCAGCAGGCTGCCGAGCAGCTTGCCACCACGGCACAGGACGCAGCCATCCTGCTGGAGCAGCGCTTGCGACAGGAAGCGCGCGCGGATTTCGAGACCGCTCACGCGCAAGTCGAAAACTGGCAGCAGGCCGACCGTGCCGCGCAGGCGCTGGCCGAAGCCGCGCGCTTGGCAGCGCGCGCGTACGAGCTGGGCGAAGGCAGTCTGGATCAGGTGTTGCTCAATCGACGGCTGGCGCTGGATGGCCGGTTGATGGCGCAGCAGACGCAGCTTGAGGCATTGGCTGCAAACGCGCGCCTGAAGCTGGATGCGCATCAGTTGTGGCCGTTGGATGTGGATGCGGACAGCGCGCACGCGCATCCGTAAACCCCGCAGCAATCAGGGCGTGGCAGGGGCGGGCGTGGTTTCCGTTGCGGCAGCTGAAGCGGCTGGGGTGAGGCTCATCCGCCGCGCTTCTTCCTGCATCGCCGTGATCTGCTCGGGCTTCAACTGCCATACCAGGCTGTCGCGCGCCTTGGCGGCGTCCTCTACGCCCTGCGCGGCGGCGAGGTTGAACCATAGATAGGCGCGCGCTTTGTCGAGTGGGGTGCCGGTGCCAAAACGGTAAAGCTCGCCCAGGCTGTATTGCGCTTTGGCGTTCCCGCGCTTGGCGGATTTTTCGATCCAGCTGAAGGCAGCCTGATAGTCCTGCACCACGCCGTGCCCTTTGAGCAAGGCGAGGCCATAGTGATATTGCGCTTCGGTCAGCCCCTGTTTGGCGGCAAGCGCAAACCACTTGGTAGCTTCCTTGTCATTCTGGATCACGCCATCACCTTCGGCGTAGCGTAAACCCAGGTTCAATTGGGCGTCGGCGTCGCCAGCAGCCGCACGGGCATGCGGCAGACTGTTGGGTGTCTGGGTAGAGGGAGTAACCGCGGGTTGTTCTAGCGTAAACCAGGCGGTGACGCCAATCAGCGTGCCGACAGCGATCAGCAGCAACACGGGTTTGATGGGATTGAACGTCCAGAAGTGATGCCGGCAGTCGCGACAGCGAAGCGGCGTGTCCAGCAGCATGTGGCGCATGCCGTCGTGCGCATGTAGCCGGGCAGTGCGGACTTGCTCGCTCCCACAGTGTGGGCAGATGCGTGTCATGGCGGGGCGGTGACTGCATGGTGGGGAGCGATAAGTCGCTCTCCACTGGGCGCCGGTTTAGGGCTTGCTGCCCGCTGAAGGCGCAGCTGCCGCGGCGGCTTCTGGCGCGGTTGCGGCCGGAGCGGCTGCTTCCGGTTCCGGCGCGGTGAATTTTGCCCCTGCCGCGTCGGCCATGTAGGCCACGGCGCGTGCCACTTCCACATCGGACAAATCGGCGGCGCCGCCGCGCGGAGGCATCATGCGGATACCTTCGGTAGCGTGTTTGACCAGGGTGTCGTAGCCCTGGCTGATACGCGGACCCCAGTCGCCCTTGTTTTGAAACTTGGGGGCCCCCAGCGCACCTGGCGTGTGACATGACGTACACACCGCATCGAAGACTTCCTGGCCGGACTTTTCGACCTTGGGGGCGTTGGCGTCGAGCGCAGCCAACTGGGCAACCGGCTTGATCCGTTCGGCGGTGGCCTTCAGAGCGGCTTCGCTGGTGGTGTCGGGTTGATGCCTGTCCTGAATGCTGAGCACCAGCTGAATGACCAGAAAAATGGCCAGTAGGGGAGCGAGCAGTCCGGCGACAATGGAGATGATGACTTCCTGCGGGGTGGCTTGGGTCATCTTGGCGTGCGAATCGGCCATGAGAAATTATCCTTGGGGGGTGGGCATCGAAAGCCGGGATTATAAGGAAAGCGACCCCGACAGGAAAGGGCGACGCGACGTGGGAGCTGCCGGGTGGATAGACGTCATACTGCAAACCCGCTATGCTTCGCCGTCCCAAGAGTCCATCCAATTTCAGGCGCCCGTAGCTCAGCTGGATAGAGTACTGCCCTCCGAAGGCAGGGGTCGCGCGTTCGAATCGCGCCGGACGCACCAGTTTTCAGACCATCCCAGACATCAGCCCCTTGGCCCTTAAGGGTTTAATCTCCGCCTCACGGGTTTAAACTCCGGGCTCAAGTGAATTGAGAGTTTCCAACATGGCTATCCCTACCCCCACCGAAATCAAACTGCATCAGGCTTCGCACAAGCTGGAAATCGCGTTCACCGATGGTGCGCGGTTCGAGCTGCCGTTTGAGTTTTTGCGCGTCTATTCGCCGTCCGCCGAAGTGCGCGGCCACGGTCCCGGCCAGGAAGTGCTGCAAACCGGCAAGCGCGAAGTGCTGATCAATGCTGCCGAACCGGTGGGCTTGTATGGCATCAACTTCTTCTTTTCCGACGGCCATGACACCGGGATTTATTCCTGGGAATACCTGCATGACCTCGGCGATCACCAGGATGCGTTGTGGGCCGAATATCTCAAGCGCATGAAAGCTGCCGGCGCCTCACGCGAGCCCGGGATTGCCAAGATGTTTGAGCATCGCCCCAAGGGCAAGTAAACCCTGCAATGTGGGCTCAAGCTGCACCGCTCGACGCGCCCTCCGGGGCGCGTTTTGTTTGCGCAATGGTCGTCTCCGATGTTTGCTAACGCAATTGCAGACGCGATTGCCCGCGCCACGGGCGAGCCCTTCAGCGCGACCGTGCTGACGCCGATTGGCGGCGGCGATATCAATCAGGCGTTCAGTATCGGCCGCGGTTTGCGCCGCTATTTCGTCAAAGCGAATCGCGCCGGGTGCTTGCCCATGTTCGAGGCCGAGGCCGATGCATTGCGTGCGCTTGCCGCCACCCATACGGTGCGCGTGCCGCAGCCGATCATTTCAGACACGGCGGCGGGGCAGGCGTTTCTGGTGCTGGAATATCTCGATTTGCGCGGCGGCGGCGATGCGGCCTTGCTGGGCGAGCAGCTGGCGCAACTGCATCGTGTGCCGCAGACGCGATTTGGCTGGGCGCACGACAACTGGATCGGCAGTACGCTACAGCCGAATGGCTGGCAGCCTGACTGGATTGCCTTCTGGCGCGACCAGCGGATCGGATTTCAGCTCCAGCTCGCCGCCCAGAACGGCTATGGCGGCGCATTGCAGCGTGACGGCGCCATGCTGCTGGATCGGATCGATGCCTTGTTCGACGGCTATGCGCCCGCGCCGTCCCTGCTGCACGGCGATTTGTGGGGAGGCAACCATGGCTATCTCGCGAACGGGACACCGGTGATTTTTGACCCGGCGCTCTACGTCGGCGACCGCGAATGCGACCTGGCGATGAGCGAACTGTTCGGCGGTTTTGCGCCGGATTTTTACGCGGCATATTGCGCAAACTGGCCGCTCGATACCGGCTATGCCGTGCGCAAGACGCTCTACAATCTTTACCAGGTTCTCAACCACGCCAACCTGTTTGGCGGCGGTTACGCGGCACAGGCTGCACGCATGATCGCGCAGTTGCTGGCGCAGATTCGATAGGTGTCATGATGCGACTGGTGTGGGTCTTATTTTTCAGCCTCGGCCTCGCCGCCTGTACCGGCCTGCCCTGGAACGCCGTCGCGCCCAAAGTGAGCGTGGCCGATGTGGCGATCAAAAGTCTCAGTCTGTTCGAGCAGCACCTGGATGTGGGGCTGCGAATCGGCAACCCGAATGATTTCGACCTGACCATCGAGACGCTGGAATTCGACCTGGAGGTGAATGGCCACCCGTTTGCCAGCGGACTCTCAAACACGCTCACGCGGGTTCCGGCAGCGGCGAGCGCAGTGCTGCGGGTTGATACCTTCATGAAATCAAACGACCTGATCCAGCAGTTCAAGTCCCTGTCGCCCGCTGTGCTGAAAGACGGCGTGTCTTATCGCGTCAAGGGGCGCATCAAAACGGATCGATCATCCCGCTGGCTGCCGTTCGATCACACGGGTGTGTACAGCAGCGACGAGAAAAAGTTCAAGGGCAAAGCGTTCTAGCCTGTCAGCGCCCGCAGTGTGGGCACGGCCAGCCCGAACGCATCTGCATGCCCGATCGCGCGCGCCAGCCGCGCGGGTGCCGAGCGCCCGGTGCAGCCGTGTGCGGGGTCGCCGTTGAAGGCTTCCAGCATGCCGGCAATCAAGGCTTCACGGTCATGCCGAACGTCGGTGAGCGCACCCTGAATATCCATCACCTCGCTCGCCACCTGGCGCGCAAAGGATTCGTGTTGCGCCCACAATTGCGCGACCGTACCGCCGGTCTTGAGGCCGGCAATATTGGTGGTGAGGATGTAGACATTCTTGCGCACCAGTTCGAACAGCAAGGCATCGCGCGGGTCTACTTCACGGCAGGGCAAATCAATCGCAGCCAGTGCGTGGCATAGCAGCGCAGCGCCGAAGCCGGCTACCGGCGAGGCAATCAGCGGCCTGGCGTCGATGCCTTTTTTCTTTTCGAACCACACCGACATGACGGTCGGGTCGGTCAGCCCATGCGCTAGCCAATCGTGTGGCAGCAATTCGTTCTGGATCAGTGCAACGCGGTGTTTCCAACTGTCGGGCAAGACCGCCAGCGTGGTTTGCAGATCAGCTTCGCCGACGGCAACCAGCACCAGCTCAGGTGTGGGGTGGGCGGCAGCAAGCACTGCCAGATCGTCGCCGCGATTGGCCGGAATGACGCTGTGTCCGACGCGCAGCAGGCCGCCGGCGAACACACGGCCAAGCTGGCCGAGACCTACGACGACCACGCTCATTCCAGGCCTTTGGAATGCAGATAATCGTCGTAGCTACCCATGTAGAACTCGACGCCTTCGGGCGTGATTTCGAGAATGCGCGTGGCCAGACTGGAGACGAACAGACGGTCGTGCGAGACGAAGATCAGCGTGCCCTTGAACAGGTCGAGCGCGAGGTTGAGCGACTCGATTGATTCCATGTCCATGTGGTTGGTCGGCTCGTCCATCAGCAGCACGTTGTGGCGGCCGAGCATCAGCTTGCCGTACAGCATGAGGCCCTTTTCGCCGCCGGACAGCACGCGCACCGATTTCTTGACGTCGTCGCCGGAGAACAGCAGACGGCCCAGGATGCCGCGCAGCACCTGCTCGTCGTCGCCTGGCTGGGTCCACTGGTGCATCCAGTCGGTGAGGTTGAGGTCGCTGTCGAAGTCGCTGACGTGGTCCTGCGAGAAGTAGCCGACGTTGGCGTTTTCGCTCCAGCGCACCTCGCCATATTGCGGCGCGAGCTCGCCCATCAACAGCTTCATCAGCGTTGATTTGCCGACGCCGTTGCCGCCGATGACCGCCATTTTCTCGCCGGCTTCCAACGAGAAGCCGAGGCTGGTAAACAGCGGCGTGCCGTCATAACCGAACTTGAGATTTTCGACCTCGAGCGCACGGCGGTGCAGCGCTTTTTCCAGTTCGAAGCGGATATAGGGGTTCTGCCGCGAACTGGGTTTGAAGTCCTCGATCTTGATCTTGTCGATCATTTTCATGCGGCTGGTGGCCTGGCGCGCCTTCGACTTGTTGGCCGAGAAGCGGCGCACGAAGTCCTGCAGTTCGGCGACCTTGTCCTTGGCCTTGGCATTGGCCGATGCCTGGCGTTCCTTGACCTGGGTCGAGGCCAGCATGTAGTCGTCGTAATTGCCGGGGTAGGTCTTGATGGTGCCGAAATCGAGGTCGGCCATGTGGGTACAGACCTGGTTCAAAAAGTGGCGGTCGTGCGAGATGACGATGATGGTCGCCTTGCTCTCGTTCAGCACCTCTTCGAGCCAGCGGATGGTGTTGATGTCGAGGTTGTTGGTCGGTTCGTCGAGCAGCAGAATGTCGGGATTGGAAAACAGCGCCTGTGTCAGCAGCACGCGCAGCTTGAAGCCCGGTGCGATCTGGCTCATCGTGCCCTGATGCTGTTCGGTGGGGATGCCGACGCCCAGCAACAACTGTCCGGCGCGTGCCTCGGCATCGTAACCGCCCATTTCGCCGAATTTGCTCTCCAGTTCGGCGGCGTGCAGGTAATCTTCCTCGGTCGCCTCCGGGTTCATGTAGATGGCGTCCTTTTCCTGCATCACCCGCCACATTTCGGCGTGACCCTGCAGCACCACGTCGAGCACGCGCTGCTCTTCGTAGCCGAACTGGTCCTGGCGCAGCCACGCCATGCGTTCGCCTGGATCGAGCGAGACGTTGCCGGCGGAGGGTTCCAGCTCGCCGGCAAGGATTTTCATGAAGGTGGATTTGCCGCAGCCGTTGGCGCCGATCAGGCCATAGCGGTTGCCGTCGCCAAACTTGACGTTGACGTTTTCAAACAGGGGTTTGGCGGCAAACTGGAGGGTGATGCTGGAAGCGGTGAGCACGGCGGATTCCCGAAAATGCTTGAAAAACCGGGGATTTTAGCAGTTTTTGGCAGCTGCCCCGTTACGCCGGCTTAGCGCGGGGCAGGGCGCTGGCCGGATCCTGAAACGTGGATTCAGCGCAAGCTGCTCAGGTAGGCAATGATGTCGTCCCGTTCTTTATCTTCAGACATGCCACCGAATGGCATCCTGTTACCGGGTACCAGCTGCTTGGGATTCTTGATAAAGGCATTGAGGTTTTCCGGCGTCCACTCAATGGCGCTTTGCTTCATCGCCTCTGAGTAAACGAAATCCGTAATGCTTCCTGCCTTGCGGCCGACGACAGCGAACAGTGACGGGCCTGTCTTGTTCTTGCCCGCCATGGCGCTGTGGCATACGGCACAATCCTGTGCATACTCGCCCGCCCCGCGTTTGGGATCGCCGGCGGCATGCGAAGCCTGGCTCCCCAGCAGCAGCGTGGTGATCGCCAGGCAGAGGAATGTCATCGAACGAACTGGCTGACGTGAATTCATGTTGGCGTTCTCTTGGGCGTTCAGAAGGCGAACCAGGCAAACAGGTAGGTGGTGTCGTTATCACCCGCCTGGTCGCTCGTTCCATCGAATTTGTTGTACATCGTGTATTGCAGGCCCAATCGCACGTTTGCCCAAGGCTCGCCCCATGAGGCTTCCTTGCAGAATGGCGTCCAGTCGGCCTGCAGGATATAGCCTGCGGAGTCCGGGGAGCCTGATGTGGTATAGAGCATGGGGT
>JAAPAA010000057.1 GCA_012274165.1 Thiobacillaceae bacterium | reverse complement strand
CTACATAACCCCAGTGCGTATACCAATCGGGTACTACCCAGCGCTCGCAGTCATGGCCGTCGACCGCATGAATATGGCGTGCCGGGCGGTGGGTGTGGCCATGAATCAGGCGGCGAGCCTGCTGTGCGCGCAAGACATGCACCACCGCATCGGCGTTGACATCCATGATTGCGTCTGGCTTGTGGGCTTTGGCCGCCTCGCTGCCCGCGCGTGCCTGACGTGCCATGCCGCGGCGCAAGGCGAATGGCAAATGGCGCAACAACCCCATCATCATGGGATGCCGAATCCGGCGGCGAAAAGTCTGGTAGGCGACATCATCGGTGCACAGCGTGTCGCCGTGCATCAATAGCGTGGGTGTGCCATACAGATCGACTCGAGTCGGGTCGGCGATCAGCACCATGCCGGACTGGGCAGCGTAATGTTTGGCCAGCATGAAATCGCGGTTGCCGTGCATGAAAAATATTGGCGTGCCTGCATCCGCCAGCGATTTGAGCCGACGCGCAGTGTCGTGCGCAACCTGCTCGTCGTGGTCGTCGCCGATCCAGGCTTCGAATAAGTCACCCAGTATGTAGAGTGCGTCTGCACCCGCTGCTTCTTCATCCAGAAAGCGAAAAAAACGCCCGGTGGCAACCGGGCGTTCGTCGGTGAGGTGCAGGTCGGCAATAAAGTAGGTGCGACCTGTACGCATTGTATCGTTCAGATGATTTCCGCCTTGGTAATCACGACGTCTTCCAGCGGCACATCCTGGTGCCCAGCGCGATTGCCGGTTTTGATTTTCTTCAGCTTGTCGATCACGTCCATGCCTTCGACCACTTTACCGAATACAGCGTAGCCATAACCCTGCGGCGTGGGTGCAGTATGGTTGAGGAAGCTGTTGTTGGCGACGTTGATGAAGAACTGCGCAGTGGCCGAGTTGGGGTCGTTGGTGCGTGCCATGGCGACGGTGTAGGTCTCGTTTTTCAGGCCATTGCCTGCTTCATTCTCAATCGCGGCGCGAGTGGGCTTTTGCGTCATGCCGGGTTCGAAACCGCCACCCTGGATCATGAAACCATCGATGATGCGATGGAAAATGGTGCCGTCGAAAAATCCGTCGCGCACGTACTGAAGAAAGTTTTCAACCGTTTTGGGTGCTTTGGCGGCATCGAGCTCAAGGGTGATGATGCCGTGGTTGGTGTGTAGCTTGACCATGTTTAATCCTAAAGAGTGAATGTGTGAATAATGCGACTGCGGCCGTTTTCGTGGTGAAGAGAGAGGTGGTCTGCCTTATCTGGCCGGTGCGGGGCGGCTGGAGTCACGCGTGGGTTTGGGGGCGGCGGTATCAGGTTTACTCATGGCGGGTTTTACCGCTTGGCCTTCAAGCATGCCCTGGAGCAGAACCTGCTTGGCTTGCACGGCGGCGTTTTTGTTGCCCAGCACCAGTGCCTTTTCATACTCGACAGACGCCATTTTAACGTAGAGGTCGCCCAGGTTTTCGTGTGCGGTGGCGTAGTCCGGGTGCGCGCGAATCGCCATTTCCAGCGCGTCCTTGGCTGCCGCGTATTTGTTTTGCGAGGCGTATAACACCGCCAGGTTGTTATAGGGTTCGGGCAGTTCGGGATGGTCATCGGTGAGTCCGGTGAACACAACGATTGCATCGTTGGTCTTGCCCAGGTCGGCCAGAATGAGGCCTTTAAGAAAGCGGACTTGCGCATCTTTGGGGCTTTTGGCGAGATATGCGTCGGCGTGGGTCAGTGCCCCAGCCAGATTGCCGTTACGGAATTGCTGGTTGATCTCCTGGACTTCGTTTGCCAGCACGGGTGGAGCGGCGAGCGCGATGCAAGCAGCAACAGCGGCGAAGAAGCGGGATAAAGCCATGTGATATGCTCGAATCGACGGTATGAGAGTACGAATTCTAGCAATTTCGGGCGTGCTAAGACAGCATGTCCGAAGTGGCTTCCCGCTTGCCCATTTGGTTTTCACTATGCTGCGCATCCACAATTCCCTGACCCGCACTAAAGAAGAATTTGTTCCGCTGACCCCGGGCATGATCCGCATGTACGTCTGCGGCATGACGGTGTATGACCTCTGCCACCTCGGACACGCCCGGGTATTCGTGGTGTTCGACATGGCGACGCGCTGGCTGCGCGCCAGCGGCTATCAGGTCGAGTACGTCCGGAACATTACGGATATCGACGACAAAATCATCAAGCGGGCGGCTGAAAACGGCGAAACGCCCGCCGCGCTGACCGAGCGCTTTATCCGTGAAATGCACCAGGACGAACGCGCGCTCGGCGTGCTGCCGCCCGACCACGAGCCGCGCGCAACGGCCTATGTGGCGCAGATGCTGGCGCTGATCGGCCAGTTGATCGACAACGGCCTGGCCTATCCAGCGCCCAATGGCGATGTGTATTACAGCGTGCGGGGGTTCCCCACCTATGGCCGATTGTCGGGCAAGAGTCTGGATGAGCTGCGGGCAGGCGAGCGCGTCGAGATCGACACCTACAAGCGCGACCCACTGGATTTCGTCCTGTGGAAAGCTGCCAAGCCCGGCGAACCGGCGTGGGAATCACCGTGGGGATCAGGCCGGCCCGGCTGGCATATCGAATGCTCGGCGATGAGTGCCGACCTGCTGGGCAAGCATTTCGACATCCATGGCGGCGGCCAGGACTTGCAGTTTCCGCATCATGAAAACGAAATCGCCCAGTCCGAAGGTGCGCATGGCTGCACCTTTGTGAACTACTGGATGCACAACGGTTTTGTGCGGGTAGACAACGAGAAAATGTCCAAGTCACTGGGCAATTTCTTCACCATCCGAGAAGTGCTTAAAAAATACAGAGCTGAAGAGGTGCGATTCTTCATCCTGCGCGCGCATTACCGCAGTCCGCTGAATTATTCTGACGCTCATCTGGACGATGCCAAAGGTGCACTTGCGCGCTTGTATACCGCGTTGAAACACACTCCCGTCGAGGTCACCTCGCCTAACTGGAGCTTGCCCGCTGCGTTGCGTTTCCGCGCAGCGATGGACGATGATTTCAATACGCCGGAAGCCATCGCTGTGCTGTTCGAACTGGCAAGCGATGCCAACCGGGGCGATGCCGTTGCCGCGACCCTGTTGCGTAGCCTGGGCGGCGTGCTCGGCTTGTTGCAGCGCGAGGTCAAGGACTTTTTGCAAGACAAGCCTTCGAGTGTTCAGGGGTCCGTTAGCGTCAGTGAATTACTCACTTCAGAGACTACTTTTAGCGAAACGGGAATCAAACTTCGGATCGAAGCGCGAGCAGCGGCCAAGAACTCAAAAAATTTCGTTGAAGCTGACCGCATACGTGCTGAACTTGCTGAAGCAGGCATCGTGCTGGAGGAT
>JAAPAA010000394.1 GCA_012274165.1 Thiobacillaceae bacterium | reverse complement strand
TCGCTGCACATCACGATGAACTCGTCGCCGGCGATGCGGCCGACGCGGTCCATGGTGCGGGTGGCGCCTTCCAGACGTCGGCCGATCTCGGTCAGGACCTCGTCGCCGCTCGCGTGCCCCATCGTGTCGTTCACGACCTTGAAGCGGTCGATGTCGACGAAGAGCACCGCGGTGTTGGCCTGGGTGCGGCGGCCGCGGGCGAGCGCGTGCTGCAGGCTGCCCAGCGCCTCGGGCTGCCGGTGAAAATGCACGCAGAACAGCTTTCCAACATCGGTGCGACGCAGCTTGCAACGCGCTACGGCGCCCTCTCCACCGACCATCTGGAGCATGCCGCGGAGGCCGACGTCGAGGCCATGAGCCGGGCGGGAACCGTCGCGGTGCTGTTGCCGGCCGCCTACTATTGCCTGCGCGAAACGAAGCGGCCGCCGGTCGAGTTGTTCCGCCGCCATGGCATACCCATGGCCATCGCCACCGACTGCAATCCCGGCACCGCGCCCGCACTGTCACCGCTTCTTACCATGAACATGGCGTGCACGCTGTTCGGACTGACGCTGGAGGAAGCCCTGCAGGGCTATACGTGCAATGCAGCGCTGGCGCTCGGAAAGGCCAGCCGGCACGGCGTGCTCGAGCCTGGGCGTGATGCGGATTTCGTGCTCTGGGACGTCGATTCTCCGGCAGAGCTTGTTTACTGGCTCGGGGCGGCTGCCTGCCGCGCGGTGGTCCGGCGCGGGCAGATTGTCCACGACGAACATTAGACTAGGTTATCAGTTGCGCCGCGGTTGTCCGACGCATGGTGTGTCGAATCTTGCCGAAACCAGTTCGCCAAGGCAGCCGTTCGGTGTGCCAAACCAGTTCAATGTCAGGATTCGACCGCGGACGTTGATAGATCGTAGTGTCGGCAGCAGCTTTGGCCGAGAAGTGAGCATTCAAGAATTTCGCGCGGGGGTCCGCACGTCGGCCACACCGGTCAGTGGCGATTAGATGAAAAGGTAATCAGCGCCTCCAATTTGAGCGTCCGCTCCCGAAAAAGCCAAGATGGTACTTTCGACCGCTTGCAAACACTAGCTCCACGCGATAGGGGCCAGTCGGCCGAATGCTTCCACTGTAGTGGTCCAACGTCGGAAGACAGCTTTTCGATCGGGGCGCCGAATAGCGTGACCATTTAGTCGAATGTCCCGCTATCCACTTAGCAAACTGGCCTCTGGCGAAATACTCGAGGCCCAATTTCTCGCCCTGCCTGCGGCACCTGAGCCGCGACGGCAACTGGTGTTCGTTACCGCACAGAACTCCACAGTAAACGAGCGGATGCTGATTAGCATCAGGGGAACCATGGCCATTTCCCTGCCTGAGCCGGTTTCGAAAACATTACTGGCGGAGGCTTGCCCCGTGGCTGCACCACGCTGCTAGCGGGGGAACCAGGCGCAGGTAAGACCGTAGTTGCCATTGCGCTTAGCCATGCGTTGAGGAGGTTAGCATGAAAGCAACGCTGAACAACCCCGACCAGTGGTTGCGGGCAACCGCCGATGCGAGTCTGGACGCGCTATTCATCGCGAAGGGCGTGCGGGATGAAGCGGGAGTCCTAGTCGATTTCGAGTGCATCGACGTCAATGGCGCTGCTCTAGAGTTGCTAGGAATGGCCAAAAAACAAATCCTTGGCCAGAAGCTTTGGGGTCTGCTACCTATCACCCGTACGGGCTTCTTCGACAAGTACGCTCGAGTGGTGGCTACGGGCACCGCGCTGGAGGAAGAGTTTTCAGTTGACTCACCGGAGAAAAAATCAAAGTGGCTACGCCACCAGGTGGTGCGCGTGAGCGACGGCGTTGCTATTTTCGCCAGGGACGTCACCCGATGGAAAGAGTCCGAAGCCCGTCTAAAGGAAAGCGACGAGATGCTGCGCCTCGCCACAGAGGCCGCTCACATGGGTGCGTGGACTTGGGACCCGAAAACAGGCAGGTTCGCGTTCTCTGATGGAATCGGTCCGGTGTTTGGTTTGCCCCCGGGAGAAGGTTTTCACACATCCGAGGAACTGATTAACGCTGTTTACCCCGCAGACCGTGACATAGTTGCTCGCGCTTTGCTGGAGGGTCGCGAGAAGGGCACACGCGTACGGGTGGAGGTCAGAACAATATGGCCGGACGGGTCGTTGCACTGGGTCGAGAGCGAGAGCAACTTTATTCGCGGCGCGACTGGGGCCGTAGAGCGTGGCGTGGGCATCGCGATGGACATCACCGAGCGCAAGCGTGGTGAAGAGGAGTCACTGCGCTTCGGCGCGGCGATGGACGCCATAGCGGATGCGATCTATCTGGTTGATCGCTCCAGTATGCGCATCGTCCATGTAAACGACGGCGCCTGCCGCATGCTGAATCAAACGCGCGAGGAGTTGCTAGCGCTGGAGCCCTGGGTGGTGCTTTCACTTTCGCGCGCAGAGCTTGAGCGCACCTACGATGCTCTCATCGCGAGCGGCGTAGCCGCAGAGCCATTGGAACTGCTGCGGCCCCGCAAAGACGGCTCGCAAGCATGGGTCGAATTGCGGCGCCACGCGCGGCGCCTAGGGGACCACTGGACGATCGTCACGCTAGTACGCGACATAACCGAGCGCAAGCAGGCGGAACACACCCTTCGAGAGTCGAAAAATATGCTCCAGCTCGTTGTGGAAAATGTACACGCCCGCATATTCTGGAAGGATCGCGATTCGCGGTTTCTGGGCTGCAACACTCGGTTCGCGATAGATGCAGGGCACTCCAGGCCTGACCAACTGACGGACAAAACCGATTTTGAAATGGCGTGGAAGGATCAGGCCGAATTGTACCGCAGCGATGACAGGGCAGTGATGGAATCGGGCGCCCCTAGGCTGGATATCGAAGAGCCGCAAACGACGCCGGAGGGCAACACGATCTGGCTGCGCACCTCCAAAGTGCCGCTGCGTGACAATGATAACCGGATCATCGGCGTTCTGGGTCTGTACGACGACATCACGGAACGCAAGCAGGCCGCGCAGGAATTGCGCGAGAGCGAGTTGCGGTTCCGGCAGATGGCGGAGACCATCAACGATGTGTTCTTTCTTCAGGCTCCCGATGGCTCGCAGATCTATTACGTAAGCCCTGCATATGAGCAAATCTGGGGCCGAACGTGCGAAAACTTGTACGCAAATCCGATGTCATGGGCAGATTCGATCCATCCGGATGATCTCGATCACGCGGTCACGAAATTCAACGAAGGCCGGTACACCGGATTCGATTACGAGTTTCGCATCGTCCGTCCCGGCGGCGACATACGCTGGATACACGTTCGGGGATTTCCGATTCTGGACGGGGCAGGCAATCCGTACCGGACTGCGGGCGTCGCTTCAGATATTACCCAGCGCAAGCAGGCCGAGATCAAGGTCAAGCGTCTGAATCGCGTGTACGCCGTGCTGAGCGGCATCAATACGCTTATCGTGCGCGTGCGCGACCGCGACGAGCTATTCAGGGAAGCCTGCCGGATCGCGGTCGAGCACGGCCGATTCCAGTTGGCCTGGATAGGTATCGTCGATCGGAGTGCGATGAAGATTGTCCCTTTCGCCTCGGCAGGCGTGGATGCCGGCTATGCCAGCTTCCTCGAGGGAGTTCGGGAACGATTGTCGCTGCTCGACGCTGCGCCTGCGGGGCATGGCCCACCCGCGTCGGCGGTCAGGGAGAAGCAGGCGGTCGTCGTGAACGACGTGGATGCCGATCCACGAATTCGTCACAAGAGCGCGCACACCGACCGAGGCATCCGCTCTATTGTGAGCCTGCCCTTGCTGATCGCGGATGAAGTGGTTGCTGTATTCAATCTGCATTCGGCGGAAGTCGGGTTTTTTGACGACGACGAGATGAAGCTTTTGACGGAACTGGCCGACAACGTCGCGTACGCGATTAATCACATCGACAAGAAGGAGCGGCTCGACTACCTCGCTTATTACGACGAGCTCACCGGACTCGCGAACCGCACTCTGTTTCTCGAGCGGGTGGCGCAATACATGCGAAGCGCCGCGAGCGGCGGGCACAAGCTTGCCATGTTCCTGATTGATCTGCAGCGGTTCAAGAATATTAACGACAGCCTCGGTCGGCCCGCCGGCGACGCGCTCCTGCGGCAGGTGGCGGAGTGGCTAGCCCGCAACATTGGGGGCGCCAGCTTGTTGGCGCGGCTGGATGCGGACCATTTTGCCGCGGTAATGCCGGAAGTAACGCAGGATGGCGACGTGGCGCGGCCTCTTGGAAAGATTATGGATGCTTTTGTGGACCATCCGTTCCTTCTGAACGACGCCGTGTACCGCATCGCCGCCCGGGTCGGCGTGGCGCTATTCCCGGATGACGGCACCGACGCCGACACCTTGTTCAGGAACGCCGAGGCCGCTCTCAAGAAGGCCAAGGCGAGCGGCGAGCGTTACCTGTTTTACACACGGCAAATGACCGCCGCGGTGGCGGGCAAGGTTACCCTGGAAAATCAACTTCGCCGAGCGCTGGACAACGAAGAATTCGTGCTGCATTACCAGCCCAAGGTCAATCTCGCGAGCGGCAAGATAACCGGTGCCGAGGCGCTGATCCGGTGGAACGATTCGCGCACGGGCCTGGTTCCGCCGGGCCGGTTCATCCCGGTCCTGGAAGAAACCGGATTGATCTATGAAGTCGGGCGCTGGGCGCTCAAGAAAGCCATCGAAGACTACCTGCGCTGGCGCGAGGCGGGACTGCCTGCCGTACGCATCGCGGTGAATGTGTCGCCGCTGCAACTGCGCAATCGCGGTTTCATCGCCGAGATCGGACAGGTCATCGGCATCGACGCGCATGCGCCGGCTGGCCTCGAACTGGAGATCACCGAAAGCCTGATCATGGAGGACGTCAAGCACAATATCGAAAGTCTAGGGGCGATCCGCGCCATGGGCGTGACGATAGCCATCGACGACTTCGGCACCGGCTTCTCCTCGCTCAGCTACCTGGCCAAGCTGCCGGTCGATACGCTCAAGCTC
>JAAPAA010000393.1 GCA_012274165.1 Thiobacillaceae bacterium | reverse complement strand
TAGTGGTTACCCAAGCTGGAATGAATGAATACGAGGTGATTGCGCGGCTCTGGAATCAACGCGAGGTAGCCAGCGCTGCGTCCCTTTTCCCGAAATCCATTGAATATATCTTGCTTAGCAGTCACGGTCACGAGCGCTCTCGTCCTCAGTTCCCTCGCTATATTCTTGACGGCCAGAAACTTGTTGAGTGAATCGCCTGACCCGATTTGGCGCTCAGCAACATGCTCGTTGCGCTGGTTGACATACTCTGAGATTAGATGACGTTGAGCGGCCGTTTGAACATTTCCCGTACCTGACGCAATATTGCCAAAATATTGTCGGCTCGGGAAAAGCACACTGACTCCCTGAGAATAAAGAGACTGATACTTCGCCAGCGCGACGTTTGATATGTCCGATACAAATCCATTTTCCTTGTCAGCACCGAGGTCATGAAAAAATTTCGCCAACTGTCGAGTGACCCTGTCCGCTGACCCATGAGGTATTTCGACGAAGCCCCCTCCTCCTTCTCCTCCACTTGTTGTAACGTATCGAAATTGCGTAGACAGGCAGGCCAGCAAGATGGCCGGCAGGGCAAGATACTTCGCCAACCTCGTGCGGGGCACTTTCCGCGCGACCTCGATAGCGATGACGCCAAGGAGAAATGGTTGCGCGAACATGGCCAGCTTGAATAGGCCGAAGTCGTTGTTCCTTGCGAACAACAGCCCGCCCATCGCCACCATCACCATACACATGGCCGCGACGGGCGCTGCGCGGCTCGCGTGTTGAGGCAACTTGGCGAGAAGCCACAGAGAAAAACCGATCCCAGCGGCAATACCGATTGATGTCCAAGGCTCAGGGATGGACGCCGCAATAGGCATGAATCCCCAAAGCAACGGAATTCCGCTGGGAAGCAGGAAATACGGAAAAAGCACGATACTCAAGTCGGTTGCCTTCAATCCACCTGATGCCTGTCCCAGCAGAAAAAACGTCATCCCCACCAAATATTTGTTCAACAGCACGACCAGGAGTGCACCGGCCAATAGCGCCGGCACGACGATGCCGCGGGTCGAATAGGTCCCTGCCAACCGGGTAAGCACCACATAGACGATCCACCCTAGGCCAAGAAACGGCAGGACTTCCGGGTACCAGACGAACAAAGCTCCCAGCACCAGAGCCAGAGGTACCACGGCCACCGTCATGCGCAGAATGGAAAGCCGGGGTAGTCGACGGTACAGGAGCGTGATCGCCGCCGCCAGCAGCGCTAACCCACCGACCTGCCCGATCAATTGATACAAAGCGCCAAGGGTTGTCATGGGCGATATGGCCATCAAGGCCATCGCAATGAGCGGGGTTTTCTGCCGCTTGCCAAATCCGGCCACCATGGCTCCCGTAGCACTGATCAGCGCAAGATGAAGAGCGAAAATGACAGGCATGAAGACCTGATGCGCAGTCAATCCGCTCACCGCCCATACAACGGCGAGCATCAGCTCACTGCCGGCTCGAGTGGCGGCAGGTACATGCATGAACCAGAACGCGAGGGAGTAATCTCGCCCGCTCAATAGCGCTTCCCAATCAGGGGTGTCGAAATAGCCGTGTTGAAGGAAGCGCTGGGCGCCCAGGCTGTAGTTGGCCATATCATCATTGGCGAAACTCACCCAGTCGAACCCATAACTCAGCATCGGCCTGCTGGCGAGCAACAGCGCGCCAAGCAGAATCAAGCCGCACCAGAGCAGTTGCCGCAGGGGAAGGATGGGTCTGCGGATGAACAGGACCGCAAGCGACAACACTCCGGAAATCAAGACCAGCCAGCCACCAAAATCCTTGACCGGCAGTCCGGCCCGGCTCAACAGGAATGTCGGCAGAATGATGGCGGCGAGACCGATTGCGGGACTGACCAGAATTTGCTGAAGGATGCGTAATCGCGCCGAGAAAAGGCTGATCACGGATAGACCGATTACCCCCAGATACAAGAACAAGGTAATCGTGAACAGGAAGGCGAGCATAAGAATTTGGTTAAAGACACCGGAGTGGGTTTCGCGGATATGGCGCGTCAAGCCAATAGACCTCGGCGCTTCCGCGTCAATCTGTGATCGCAGCCCCGCGCCGCCCGAATGGTAGAGGACGATGCCGTCTACCCTTCAGGTCGTGCTGTTCCCTAAGGCACAGAAAGACGGGCGTCGATGCAGGTCTTCATGGAACCGCCTGGTACGGGTTTTCCCGCAGCGTAACGATCTTCAGCAGATTTCGCATTTATGTCGCAGAATGTAAGAGAGGGTTGGCTGATCCGATCCCGAGGCTTCCCCCAACACAAGGAGCATCCGATGAAAGATTCATTCAAGGCAATTGCAGCCGCGTTGCTCTTCGCTGCGCTTTCGCTTCTGTTCCCGGCCCAGGCCTTCGCGCAGGCCACACGGACCTGGGTTTCCGGTGTCGGCGATGACGTCAACCCCTGTTCCCGCACAGCACCATGCAAGACTTTCGCGGGCGCCATCTCGAAGACCGCCGCCGGCGGGGAAATCAATGTTCTCGATCCGGGCGGGTTCGGGGCCGTGACCATCACGAAGTCAATCACCATCCGCTCCGACAGTATCGAGGCCGGCGTACTGGTAGCCGGTGGGGTTAACGGCATCATCGTCAACGCGTTATCGACGGACAAGGTACTCCTGGAGGGGCTGGATATCGAAGGATTGGGGGCTACTAGCGGGGCTCCTGGCCTGAATGGGATCCACATTCTTGGCGGAGGAAAGGTCACTGTACGCAAATGCTCCATTCGGAACTTCTCGCAAAACGGCATCAATGTCGTAGGGACGACCGGCTCGCGCGTCTTCGTTGAAGACACGCAGATCCTGAACAATGGAGGTGGCCTCAATCTTCAAACGACTGTTGCAGGGAACGGCGCCGTCTTGCGAAACAGCACTGTCGATAGCAACACGAGCTTTGCGACGCAAATCACCGGCGGTACACTGATATTGATTGGGTCGACGCTGACTGGAGGCGCTGGAATTGTCGCATCGGGCGGCGCCGCCGTCATTTCCTACGGCAACAATGTGATTCGAGGTGGCGGCGCGCCGACGCAGACTGTGCCTTTACAGTAAGCGATTGCCGCGGACACGCCAAGCCATTTCACACGCAATGTGCCGAAGAAGGTAGGGCGCAACGGCTCGGCGAACCTCCAAATTCGTAGGAACACGGCCCAACGCCCTCTCGCGCAGACGATTCATTTCCTGGAAGCCGATCCCGCCGATCGCGGCGGAAGTCTTCTGCTGCGAATGGACGCGGAAACCGCCCAGGAAGCGGGGGATCCGGGCAAAGCGCGCGCCCCCCTCCCGGAAGCGCAACAGCAGGTCCCAGTCCATCGCGAAGCGGAAGGATTCGTCGACCCGGCCACCCACCTTTTCCCAGATGCTGCGCCGCCAGAACAGCGTTTCCTGCGGCACGTAATCGGCCCACGACAG
>JAAPAA010000392.1 GCA_012274165.1 Thiobacillaceae bacterium | reverse complement strand
GCGGCAAAGGGCAATCATTGTCGACGCCGGTCAGAGCTTCGTCAACGCAAGGCCCTGATGGGGACGGGGATAAAAAGCCCGAGTGGGGGCATAAACAGAATGAACCACCGCTGTTTGGCGGCTGCCTTATGCTTGCCGGCGGAGGAAACACCCATGTCTGAGATTCAAGCCGACTCGAGCGATGTCCGCGAAATTCGCATCAACCCGATTGTGCCGAGCGAATCGGTGCTCGTTGCCACGGCGCGCAGCATGCGCCCAAAAAAGGCAGAAGAGCTGGCGCCGCGCGATACCCGCAAGCATGTCGATACCTGCCCGTTTTGCCGCGGCAACGAGCACAAGACGCCGCCGCTGATCATGGCCTGGCCGGAAACCGGCGATTGGCAAATCCGCATGGTCGAAAACCTCTACCCGGTGCTGGGCGACGACCGCGCGCAGAGCGGTTTCACCTTCGGCTTGCAGCAGACCATCGATGGCTACGGGCGGCACGAAGTGATCATCGATCATCATGAGCATGGGACCGCTATCCACGAGATGGACGAATCGCACCTTGCTGCATTGTTTGGTGTCTACCAGACGCGGATGCGGCAGCTGTTCGAGTCGGACGAGCGCCTGAAATATGTGCTGATTTTCAAGAACTTCGGCCCGGCGGCGGGCGCGTCGATTCCGCATACGCATAGCCAGGTGATCGCCATGCCGGTGGTGCCGGTCAACGTCGACGCCGAGGTGAGCAACAGCGCCATTCATTATGCCAAGCACCACCACTGCATTTTTTGCGCGTTGATCGACGAAGCGCTGACCTTTGAAGCGACACTCTACGACCGCGCGTCCGGGGCGGTTCGACGCAAGATCAATGTCGGCCAGTATGTGGTCGAGCGTGGCGAAAAATTCATCGCCATCAAGCCGTTCGCCAGCCGCTACGAATGGGAAGTACATATTCTGCCGCTGACCCACCAGGCCGATTTTCTCGACCTGCGGGGCGAGGACATGGCTGATTTGGCACGGGTGCTGAAGCGCACCATGGCGCGGCTGGATGCCGTCATCGGCGGGGCGCAATACAATTTCTTCCTGCACTCGGTGCCGCATGACGCGCAACAGGACGCGCACGCGCCCAGCTATCACTGGCATCTGGAAATCTGTCCGCGCACCTCGATCCCCACCGGCTTTGAGCTGGGCTCGGGTCTGTTCGTCAACACCATCAATCCGGAACAGGCAGCAGAACGTTTGCGCGCGATCACGCTGTAGAAACCTGAGTGGGGCTAGAATGGCGGGCTGTTAACCTGCCGCAAGGGTCCCATGCTGACAGCCAACGAAACCGAACCCCCCATGCCATCTGCGGGCAAGGGTGAAACGCATGTTGAACGCCTGAACGCCTTGTGGAAGTTGTCCGTCCAGCCTGGGCTCACCGATTCCGAACGCATCCGCGCCATGCTGCATATGGCGGCGGAGGTGCTGGACATGGATCTGGTGATGCTGGGCGATTTTGGCGAAAACTACACTGCGCGTTATGTCAGCGACCGCCTCGGTGTGTTTCCAGAAGGCACGCAGATGCTGGTGGAAACGGTGCTGTGCCATGATGTTTATCTCACCCGCGAACCCAGCCATATTGCCGACCTGCGGGAGCATCCGGTCTACGCCAATCATGCTGTGGTGAACAAGCTGGGGCTGCGAACTTACTCCGGCCTTCCAGTATCGGTGGGTGACGATGCACGCTGGGTGCTGGCCTTTTTGCGCCAACGCAGCGACTCGCCACCGGATGCGGTCGACATCGCCTACATGGGCTTGATTGCTGACTGGCTCGGCAATGCCTTGTATCAGTCCGCGCAAAAGGAACTGTTGCAGAGTATTGCGCTGACCGATCCGCTGACCGGTCTGCCCAACAGGCGTGCCGCAGAAGAGCGCTTGAGGCTGGAGCAGGCGCGAATTTCGCGTGGCGGCAATGGTTATGCGCTGGCGTTGCTTGATCTCGATCACTTCAAGATGGTGAATGACCGCTATGGCCATGCGGTAGGCGATGACGTGCTGAAGGCCATGGCGCGCCGTTTCGAGGCAGGACTGCGCGAGGGGGACTGGGTTGCGCGCTGGGGCGGGGAAGAATTCTTGTTTGTCTTGCATGGCAGCACGGAGGAAGACGCTGCCAGCATTATGGATCGGCTGGCCAGCCAGTCTCGTGTGGAACCGGTGCAGACCAGCGTAGGGGGTATTTCGCTGAGTTTTTCGGTTGGCGTGGCCGCTTTTGGCACCCACGACACCGATATCGAGCCCCTGCTGGAAAAAATTGACCACGCCTTGTATCAGGCCAAGGCGAATGGACGCGACCAGATCCGGGTGGCAGCGCATGCCGATCTCAAAATGCCCTGGAACAGTTCGCTGTTACGGCAGGCGCTGACGGAAAAGCGGGTGCGATATGCCGCACAAGTCATCGTCGATTTGCAGAGCGGGCAGGCGGTTGCAGACGAGGCGCTGGCACGCATCGTGACTTCGTCCGGCGAAATTGTTGAGGCCAAGGATTTTGTGG
>JAAPAA010000056.1 GCA_012274165.1 Thiobacillaceae bacterium | reverse complement strand
TGCAGTCGCCGAGGCGCGGCAGTGTCTGTGCAAGCTGCGGGTAATCGCTGGCGCTGTCTACGCCCACCACCTGTGGCCCGGCGCCGACTGCAAACAAAAGTTCGGTGAGGTGCGGCGTCAGCGAAATAATGCGCTGCGGCGGGCGGGCGAATTCAAGTGTTTGGCCCGCATCGTCAAGCACCCGGACCATCGCGGCCTGCGCGGGTAATGCCAGCAGCAAACACAGCCAGAAACCCAAGCGAGCGATCACTGTACGGGCAGGCTTCCGCCGTGAAAGATCAGGCTTGCGTTCCCTTTGCTGAAACGCAGTCGCGTCAACGACGCACTAGCCACCTCAATGCGATAGGCGTGCTGCAGTGGAATGTGCAACGCCCAGGCAAGCGCCATGCGTACCACCCCGGCGTGCCCCACCACCAGTACGTGCTGATCCTGGTGCTGCGCCACGATGGCGTCCAGACCGGCCGCCACCCGCGCCTGGAAACTGGCCAGCGGCTCGGCGCCCGCTGGGCGCGCATGGACTGGATCGGATTTGAAACGCGCCAGCGTGCCGGGGGCATCCAGTTCGATCTCGGCAGCGGTCTTGCCCTCCCACACGCCGAAGCCGACTTCCTGCAGTCGCGGGTCAAACGTGAGCGGCAGACTATGCCGTTCGGCCAGCGCCTCCGAAAAGCTGCGGCAACGCAGCAACGGAGACGACACGATGTGCGTCCAGGGCGCCTGATCGCCCACCGCTGCGTTCATCTGCGCGAAGCCTTTTTCCGACAGCGGATCGTCAATCTGGCCACGATATTTGCGCCCGCCCACAGGCTCGCCATGACGCATCAAGTCCAGCACGGTGCTCATGCGAGCACCACCAGGTTATCGCGATGAATCAGCTCGGGTTCATCCATGTAGCCGAGTTCGGACTCAATCGCGCTGCTGGATTTACCGGCAATTCGACGGGCTTCGCTGGCACTGTAATTGACCAGCCCGCGCGCGATTTCACGGCCGTTCATATCGATCACTGCCACCACTTCGCCACGCTCAAATTCACCGATAACACTTTTCACCCCAACCGATAGCAGGCTTTTCCCCTCGTCGCGCAAGGCGCGCACGGCGCCATCGTCCAGCACCACGCCACCATGCAGTTGCAGGTGGTCGGCCAGCCACTGGCGCCGCGCAGCGAGCGGTGCCTGGCGCGCCACCAATTGGCTGCCGATTGCCTCACCCGCCGCCAATCGCAACAGCACGCGATCCTCCCGTCCGCTGCAAATCACCGTATGCGCGCCGCTGCGCGCTGCGCGCTTGGCCGCCAGGATCTTGGTCAACATGCCGCCGGTGCCAACGCTGCTCCCTGCCCCGCCCGCCATGCGTTCGAGTTCGGGATCGCCCGCCAGGGCATCGCTTACCAGCGTCGCGGTCAGATCTCGCCGCGGATCAGCGGTATACAAACCCGTCTGGTCGGTCAGAATAATCAGGCAGTCGGCTTCGATCAGGTTGGTCACCAGCGCGCCCAGGGTGTCGTTGTCGCCGAGACGGATTTCGTCGGTGGCAACGGTATCGTTCTCATTAATGATCGGCACCACTTTCAGGTCCAGCAGCGTGCGCAACGTAGAACGCGCATTCAAGTAACGCGTGCGGTCAGCCAGGTCTTCGTGAGTGAGCAACACCTGTGCAGCGTGCAGGCCATGGGTGCGAAAGATGGATTCATACGCCTGCACCAGGCCCATCTGCCCGACAGCGGCGGCAGCCTGCAACTCGTTGACGGCTTTCGGACGCTTGCTCCATCCCAAACGGGCAATGCCCTCGGCAATGGCGCCCGAGGACACCAGCACGACTTCCTTGCCTTGTTCGGTGAGGGCGGCAATCTGCTCGGCCCAACGTGTCAGCGCGGTATGATCGAGTCCGTGCCCATCAGCAGTGACCAGACTGGAACCGACTTTGACGACGATACGCCGCGCCTGTTGGACAATCGAGGCGCTCATCGCACGGCCTTCCGCAGATTGCGCACCGCTTCCTGATCGTCTTTAACCGGCAGCCCGGCCGGGCAGAAGTAATCTTCGTACAAGGCCTTCTGGTACGACAGCAGGGAACGGAATTTGATGGCCTCCCAGCCGGCATTGCGCGCCTTCGACCAGCTGCCGTCAGGGTGGCCATAAGCATACAGGCGGCGCTCACCGGAGTCGCAGCGCAGTCCTTCGAACGAAACGTTCTTCGCTCCACCCGCCGCTTCGATCACCACGGTGTAACGAATCACCTTGTCCGTCCCCACGCTGATTGATGCAGCGTCGACAAAGTGCTGGTTGCGGGTCGCCGACGAAACAGTGAAGGGCAGCAGGTTTTCGGCCTTGGGATACGCTGGCAGCTGCGCCGCCACCTCTTCCCAGGGCTTGTCCTGCTCAAAATCGTGTTCGAATTCGCCCCATTCGGCATAAGCGGCCTGAATAGTCAGGAGGGGCAGCAAGAGTAGCAAGACAGGCACATTTTTCATGCCCGGCATTTTATCAGCGGTATTGGTATTCCCGGTTGAACGGATAGCCCGGCTGGAGGCCACCATCGCCCTTGCCTGCCAGCACCTGCCAAAGTTCCAGCCAGCCGCGATCGAAGGCATGGGCGGAGCCCGCCAGGTAAACGCGCCAGACGCGGTATTTATGCTCGCCGATCAGCTGGCAGGCGGATTCGGTGTTCTGTTCCAGCCGGGTGACCCAGTGGCACAGGGTTTTGCCGTAATGCGGGCGCATATTTTCGGCGTCCAGGCATTCGAGGCCGCAGCCTGACGCGGCGCGCAGCACATCGGAAACATGCACCAGTTCACCGCCAGGGAACACATAATCCTCGACGAATTCGCCGATGCCGCTGCCGAGGCCGCTGGTATCGAGTGCCGCCGAGGTAATGCCGTGATTGAGCACAAGGCCGCCAGGCTTCAACAGCGCAGCAATCCTGTCGAAATAGGTGGCGAGATTTGCGCGGCCGACATGCTCGAACATGCCGACGCTGGCGATCTTGTCGTAGCCACCCTGTTCCGGCACGTCGCGGTAATCCATCTTCCGCACCTCGACCCGTCCGTCCAGTCCGCGCGCTTCAATTTGCTGGCGGACATACGCATGCTGGTCGTCCGACAGGGTGATGCCGACCGCACGCACGCCGTAGTGCTCCACCGCATGCAGAATCAGCCCGCCCCAGCCGCAACCGATGTCGAGAAAGCGCTCATCGGGTTTGAGATCGAGTTTGCGGCAGACGTGGTCGAGTTTGGCTTCCTGCGCAGCATCCAGGCTCATATCCGGGGTCTTGAAATAGGCGCAGGAATACACCCGTTTGGCGTCCAGCCACAGCCCATAAAAATCGTTGGAAACGTCGTAGTGGTACTGGATGTTTTTGCGATCCCGGCTGCGCGTGTGGCGCCACCACCTGCTGCCGTCCAATCCGGATTTCAGTGCGCAATCGCCCGCGTTGCACAGGCGGTCGCCCAACTTGAGGATGTCGTGGATATCGCCTTCCAGATCCAGCGCGCCTTCGACATAGGCCCGTGCCAGTGCACCCAGACTGGGGTCGACCATGGCCTTGATGCTGGCTGGACGTCGCAGACGCAGCCGCACCGTGGCATTGGCAACGGCGCCCACCAACTCGCCGTTCCACAATTCAACCGTCAGCGGCAAACCGGAGGTCTCCAGCCGTCGCCGCACCCAATGAACCAGCAACTTCTCCAGCATCTTGCCCTCCCTTGTAAGCAGGTGGCGCTTGAGCAGCGTTGTAGCGCCTGTTCTGACTTTAGGACAAAGCGGCCACCCGCGCAGCGCGGGCGCTCTTTCTGCCCGTGTCGTCAATGCCACCGGAGACGTCCTGAACTGGCAGGCATCAGTACAGGCCTCATAAACCTGTCGGAATTTTTTACACTCGCCTCATTTTCGGAACAGAGTCAATCGCACAAAAAATCACATAACATATTGATATAAAGACGATTTAATAAAACAAAAAATCAAATGGCATGCTGCGTGCTTATTTAAAACCGTAGTCGTAAATAAGCAAGCGTTTTAATCTCAAAACCTATGAAGCTCACAATCATGAATAAAACTCTAC
>JAAPAA010000055.1 GCA_012274165.1 Thiobacillaceae bacterium | reverse complement strand
GCCCTATACGGACCCCGCACGGCTGGCCGCCAAGTACAAGCTCGTGCCGGCCAGCGCCATGAAGGGGCGCTACGGGCCGGTGGACATGGAGTGGGACCTGCGGCTGGCGAAGTGAGCTCGGCAAGTGCGTAATCGCAGAAGGCTCTTGAGCGACTACCTGAAATTGCAGCGCCGCTACCAGCATCTGCCCGACGCCGGCATCGCCTCGCTGCAGGCCGAGGTGGACGAAGGCTGGAAGCGCTTGCAGCGGCAGGTGGAGATGAGCAAAGCCGGCGCCGCCGCAGCGCATGCCTGAGGCGCAAGCGGTACGGACGAACGATCTACAGCGATAAACCGGCGCCCAATGCGTCGGACATCCGAACCATCACGTTCCGGAACCTGCCGGCAAGTCCGCTCTCTGCGCAAACGCTGGCGTTCATCGAGGAGATGAAGAAGTCCGCCGATGCGCGTATCGCTGCCCCACCGCCAAGCGACACAGTTCTTTTCTCCGCGAAATGGTGTGTCTATTGCAGGCAGGCCAAAGCCCACCTGGCCGAAAGGCAGGTCGCTTACCGCGAGCTCGATATCGAAACCAGGGAAGGCGCGCTGGCGTACGCACGCGCCGGCGGCAAGGGCGTCCCTCTCCTGCTTGCCAACGGACAGAGCGTGTCCGGGTTTTCCGCTGCAGCTTATGACGCGCTGCTGGCAAAGCGCCAGTGAAAGCTGAATGATCTTCATGAGCGTCAAACGCGACTCAGCCAGGAAGAACGTCACGTCCTTCTTGGCGAAGGTCGACGACAAGAGCTGTGAGTTCCGGAAGGACGCGTGGCCAAGGAAATAGAAGACCGGAATATTCGGCCCCGGTGCAACCGGAGCCTTGACGGAGGTGAGGTTCGATGGCGACACGAAAAGGGGTACGAGCACACCGAGTGTGGGAGCGGCCAGAGCAGAAGGGCGCGGTGCGGCTTGGATTGGGGACTGGCAGGCTGGAGTCGAGGATATTGCGGCGCCTATAGGGCTGGCCAGGATATGCGCCTACTACATTACGTTAAATTTCTTCCGGTTCGCTTGGCATTTTGTAGATACAATATACGATGCTCACATGGGACGAGGCCAAGCGCAAGCTCAACATCAAGAAGCACGGGCTCGACTTCGCCGGATGCGATGCAATTTGGGAGCACTTCACGGTTACCCGTGAGGACATACGAGAGGACTATGGCGAGCCGCGCCAGGTCTGTTTCGGCATCCTGCACGGTGAAGTGGTTGTGATGGTCTATACGGAACGCTCGAAAGGGCCGCACGTTATCTCCCTGCGAAGGGCAGAAAAGCATGAAGCACGCTACTACCGCCAAGTTGCCAAAGAGAACCTCGGCTAAGGTGTCCGACCCGGACAACCCTGCATGGACCGAAGACATGCTCGGGGCGCCTGTGGTTCGGCGTGGCCGTGGGCCACAAGCTGCGCCAACCAAAGTGTTGACCTCCATACGTCTGGACGCTGATGTTTTGGACTACTTCAAGTCTCAAGGCACGGGCTACCAGTCCCGGATCAATGACACCCTCCGCAAAGCAGTGAATCGAAATTTAACTGGTCGTCCAAGGCCGACAACGCGTAAACGCGCTGCGGCTTGACTTCGACGTGTGTGCCGTGCATGGCACGAATCCCGCCGGGTGAAAGTCCCGGCACCAGGTTCTTGTGCGCCGGTCAGCGCCGACGTTGACGGCACAACACAAGGCCGAAGCACCCCGCAGGAGGCGTCAGATGGAACCGATAGAGGAGCGCTCCGACTCAAGGCGCAAGTTTCTCTCAGCGAATCCTGCAAAGGTTTTCGCTGCACTGAGTGATCCATCACGCATTGCTCGATGGTGGGGGCCGGCGGGATTCACGAACACGATTCACAAGTTCGAGTTCACGCCTGGCGGAAGTTGGGTCTTGACGATGCACGGGCCCGACGGGAAGAACTATCCGAACGAAAGCCGCTTCACGCGCATCGTCGTCGACCAACTGTTCGAAATCGAGCATCTCGACGGCCATCACTTTACGCTGACCATCGAGCTCGATCGGCAAGGCGAAGGGACTGAGGTAAGGTGGTGCCAGACATTCGACACAGTCGAGCACTACAAACGAATTTCAGAGTTCGTCGCCGCAGCAAATGACCAGAATCTTGAGCGCCTTGCTGCGGAAGTTCAGCGAGGGATGAGTGCCGTCTAACCGCTCCGGTCGAACGTTCGACGTAACCTGTGAGCCGCCATGCCACATCGTGTCGTAGCGTCCTTCAACAATCCCTCGGGCGACCATTGCGTCGATATCTTTGTTCGCGACGACGGTACGTTCGGTTTCGAGGAGCACCGCAGAGATCCGGAGGACATGAGAGGGTGGTTTCCGCTCCGTCGTTACTCAAGCCTGGTCTTCGCCACTGAACAGGACGCTCTGGCCCGGGCGAAAGCAACGGTTGCGTGGATGGCCGCGGATCTCCGATGACTTCGTTGCTCAAAGTCCATGGGGTGCAACCGGTCATTCTCGTCGGCTGTATCTCTCTCATGGTCGCGTCCGCCGGCACCAACGCGCAGCAGGTGCAGGGCCACGGCGGCTATCGCGAGCCGTCGACCGAGCAGCCGGTGCTCACCCCGGCGCAGAAGGCGCGCCTTGCGCAGACGGATGCGTTGCAGACGGCGATCGTGAAGAACGACGGCGATGCAGTGCGGCGCCTCGTCGCCGGCGGCATGTCGGTCGACCTCAACTTCGACGAGGCGTACCGCGGTCGCAGCAGCGAGTCGCCGCTCACCATGGCGATCGGCCGCGGGCATCTCGACCTCGCGCGCCTGCTGCTCGATTCGGGGGCGGATCCGAATCGCCGGGACGGCTTCGGCGATTTGCCGATACGCAGGGCGCGCTCGGAAGAGGCGGTTGCGCTGCTGAAGCGTTATGGGGCCGACGTAAGCGCCGCCAGCCGAAACGCGATTCCCGGCCCTTCCCCCACGCAGGCGGTGTGGAACGTGATCGATAGAGGAGACGACGCGCAGGCGGTAAAGCTCCTGATCGAGAAGGGTGCTGACCCCAGCGCGATTTCTGCGCGCCAGACGCTGCTCGAGCATGCGCTTTTCCGCAAGCGCTGGGCTATCGCGCGGCAACTCGCCGATTCCGGCGCCAACCTGCAGCCGCCCGACGGCGCAGAGTGCACACAGACGAGGCTCGAGTGCCATTCGATCGAAGCAACGCGTCTGGCAACGATTGACCCGCCGACGCTCGCGCACCTCAAGGGGCGCGGGCTCGATCTTGACCGCGCCGCAGCGAACGGACTCACCGCGCTCACCTCGCTCCTGTTGGAGCCGCCGCAGATGCGCGTAGCGGCCAGAAACGCCGACGGCAGCCTCGGGCCAGCCATCGAGCCGCCGGCCGATCTGCCGCGGGTCCGCGCGCTGCTCGAACAGGGCGCAGACCCGAACCGGCGCTTCCGCGAGTACACGCCGCTGATGATGGCCGTGGGTGTGCCGCAGAAAACGCCCGCTCTCGCCGATGCGCTGCTGGAGTTCGGCGGCATGGTCGAATTCGAGTACACGGTCGTCAAGCTGCCGCGCGACAAGCCTCCCGCGGCCTATCCACTGCCGGCCTCCACGACAATGGCGCTCGCCATCCTCGCCGAACCGCCGGTTCGCGATGACAGCGGCCTGCTCCGGGGCCGTACCGTCGGGCCGCTGACCTGGCTGGTCCTGCACCGTCGTGGGGATCTCGCCGCGCGCATCCTGGAGCGCGAGCGCAAGCTCGCCGCGCCGGACCGCTTCCTTCTCTATTTCGCGGCCGTGCTGGGGGAGTGGGACTTGGTGGTGAAGGCGCTGCCGCACGCACCAGAGATCGACGCCGCGGATCGCGCCGGCATAACGCCGCTCCTCCTCGCCACAGACGACGGCCGCGTCGATGTGGTGAAGGCGCTGGTGGGCGCGGGCGCGAATGTGAACGCGCGCACCGACCGCGGCTGGCCGCCGCTTTGGGAGACGCCACCGGGCATGTGGTTCATGGGCCATGGGCCTTCGAAGCCGCGCCTCGTCGGCGGCTACACCCCGCTCAAGGTTGCGAAGCAACGGGGCCGAGAAGACATCGCGAGCATCCTCGTGCAGGCGGGCGCGAAGGAATGACTCTCGCCAACGGCCGAGCTGGTATCCGACAGCGCTCGAAATATTCCTCATGAAAATCCAGGCACCCCGAGCCTTGCTGTTCGACCTGGGCGGCGTCCTGGTCGACATTGACTTTGATCGCGCCCTTGCCGCCTGGGCACCCTATTCCTCGTTGTCCGTCGAAGGCCTGAGGCGGGCATTCAGGTTCGATCTCCAATACCAGCGACATGAACGTGGCGAAATCGCTGCCTCCGAGTATTACGATCATCTGGCCTCGACGCTCAGCCTGACCGCCGACCGCGCGGCAATTGCACGTGGCTGGAATTCGATTTTCGTCGGGGAATTTGCGCAAACCCGGATGATGGTCGAGGCCATGCGCGAGTTCCTCCCCTGCTACGCGCTGACGAACACGAATGCCGCGCACATGGCCACCTGGAGCAGCATGTTCCCCGAGGTTGTCGGTTCACTCGATCGAATCTTTGCCTCGCATGAAATGGGCTTGCGCAAGCCCGAGCGCGCGGCGTTCGAACACATTTCCGACGTCACCGGCTTCGAGGCCGGGGCTATCGTCTTCTTCGACGATCTGCTGGAGAATGTTCAGGCCGCATCCGAAGCCGGACTGCAAGGCGCGCACGTTCGCTCGCCGGAGGACGTGCGGAATTCACTGCGAGCTTTCGGCTATGCGGTCTGACCCGTCGTTGAAGCCCCGACTGCCAACCCCGAACGGAGATCACATGAAACCTGTCCTCTTCCGCTGGAGCCTCGTTCTGGCGCTCGCACTGCCTTTCGCCGCGGCCGCGCAACTGGCCGTTGTCCAGCAGCCAAACCATGATCTCCTGCTGGCCAGCAGTGACGCAAAGGCCGCTTCCAACAAGCGCCTGGTCTACGACTTCTGGCGCGAAGTGTTCGAAGGGGGCCACATGGAACTGGCGGACAAGTACATGACCGAGAGCTACATCCAGCACAACCCCAACGTGCCGACGGGCAGAGCTGCGTTCATCGAAGCCTTTTCCAAACGGGTCAAGCCCCAGTCATCGAAGCCAGAGTCAAGGCACCGTAGCTCCCCGGCTCGAGCACACACACGGGATTCCGTGGCACTATGATCGTTCGTGCCCGAGGCCTTGATCTTCATGAAACTGATCTTTCGCAAAGCTCCCCTGTTCATCGCGACGCTCCTGCTGCTGAGCACCGCCGCGGCCGCCGGCACTGAGCCCGGTGTGGTCGTCAAGGTGGAGAAGGCCGTTGAGCACGGTGTAAAGGCTGGTGCAAGCGGAGTCGAGCGTGGCGCGAAAGCGGCGGGGCGCGGCATCCAACGTGGCGCGCAGGCTGCAGCCAGCGGTGTCAAGCGTGGCGCAAAGGCCACCGGAAAGGCCGCCCGTAGCGTTGCCAGGAAGGTGGACGGTTCGCCCAGCCCGTCGTCATCGCCGGACAAGTAAGAAGCCTTCGCCGGGGCAACCATGATGTCCAAACTCCTCGTTCGCAGCTTCGGTGTTTCACTCGATGGCTACTCTGCCGGCCCGAACCAGGATCTACAGAATCCGCTCGGCGTCGGCGGCGTCGAGCTGATGGAGTGGTTCTTCCACACCCGCGTCTGGCGCGACATGCACGGCCAGGGCGAGGGTGGCGAGTCCGGCGTCGACAACGCGATGGCGGAGCAGGGGTTCGAGGGGATCGGCGCCTGGATTCTCGGGCGCAACATGTTCGG
>JAAPAA010000391.1 GCA_012274165.1 Thiobacillaceae bacterium | reverse complement strand
CGATCCGGTCGAGCGTGTCGAACTGGGCGAGCGCTATGCCCGTGCAACAGGATACCCGATCCAGTACCAGTGGACGCTGCTCGAAGGGATCAACGACAGCGATGCCGAGCTGGACGGGATAGTACGACTGCTGGCCGGAAAGTACGCGGTGATGAATTTGATTCCCTACAACTGCGTCGAGGGCGTCGACGGCTTCGACTTCCGCCGCCCGAGCTGGGAGCGGGCGGCCGCGATGGCGCGCAGCCTGCACCGGCGCGGCGTGCTCACCAAGCTGCGCCATTCGGCGGGGCAGGATGTGGAGGGCGGGTGCGGACAGTTGCGGGCGCGGGTGGTGGGCGTGGCTGTCGGTTTCCCCTGACGACGAAGGCGCCGCATGGCCGATTGCTTTCTTTAACATTGAGCCGCAAGGAATAGAAACAAAACGCCATGAATCCGAAGATCGTTGTCAGGACCGAAACAGATGCCGATGTGGGCGCGATAACCGACGTGACTGTCGCCGCGTTCAAGACCCTGGAGATCAGCAATCACACGGAGCAGTTCATCATCGCGGCACTACGCGCCGCCGGCGCCCTTACGCTATCGCTTGTCGCAGAAGTGGAGGGCCGTGTGATCGGGCATATTGCCTTCTCGCCGGTGACTATTTCGGATGGCACCCGGAGCTGGTACGGCCTTGGACCTGTTTCGGTGTTGCCGGCGTACCAGCGGCAAGGCGTTGGCAAAGCCCTGATACGGGAGGGGCTGGCACGGCTGAAAGCCATGAATGCGCAAGGCTGTTGTCTCGTGGGACATCCGGATTACTACACGAAGTTCGGATTCATCAACATGCCGGGACTGGTGCTTGAAGGCGTGCCGCAGGAGGTCTTTTTCGCGCTGTCTTTCGACGGGCAAGCTCCGCAGGGAACCGTCGCTTTCCATGAAGCATTCAATGCGGATAGATTTCAGGAATCAGGGTCGAACTAACTCTGATCCAGTGTGGTGACGAGTGAATGAGGGCAGCTCCTTTCATTGCGCTCTGTCGCCTGTATTCCCCGGAATGCAGCCATCACGACTCCATCGTTGCAAGTGGGCGCCACAATTTCTGTGTATTTCTATAATGGGCGTATTCACTTCAGCCACCGGAGGAGTTATGCGCCACTTCGTTTATGCCTTGCTACTGCTCCAATTGAGCTTTTCCGCTGCCGCCGCCGACAACAGTGCCGAACTGGAAAAACTCTACAGTGCCTTGAATATGCTCAATCAGCAGCAACAGGCGATCTATCAGCAATTCCAGATGGTGCAGGAAATACGTCGCGACAGCGTACCCCTGCTTTATGGCATGCCCATTCCCTCTCAACTAATGAATGGGCAGATCGCGAACTACGGTGAGATGGTCGAGGCGCAGAAAAATGTAATTGTGCGCGGGGAAAATCTGTCCCGGCAGGCTGATCAGCTTCTGGACAAATACGATGAAATCGAGGAAATGAAGAAATCACTGCGGTCGAGAATTTACGAACTTTCGCTGAAGGCCAAAGACTGATCGCTCAAGCTGCCACAGGGTCAGCTTGAGCTGGTCTGGATTTTCAATGTGCCTTGCGGTCAGGACTTGCCTTTTGCCATCCAGCAACCCGACCCCACCCCTTCAACTTCAAAAACGCTGCCGCCATGGCGTCACCCATAGGCGCTGAAGCGCACAGCTAAAATGGGCAGCATCAGCATCAGATTGAGCCTGGATCAATAAGCCAATAAGAAACGGCGGCTAAGGCCGCCGTTTGACTGTCGAATATTTGGACTGATCAGTTTGTTTGCTTGCGGCGGTGTGAGGCAGCTAGGCCGGCAATACCGATACCGATCAAAGCCAGAGATCCAGGTTCCGGAACCGAGTTGGCCGCTTCACCGAGGCGGAAGTCGTCGATGTAGACGCCCAAAGCTTGCGCTTGAGGGCGCTGGTAGGTGATCTGAACGCCGTCGAATGCCACAGTGCTGGACAGGCCGATGAACTGGTCGGCGAAGTCATTGCGGTTGACGGCAATCTGAACTGAACCGAGATTTGTCAAACCGTCGAAGACGGTGATGATGGCGTTGAACTGAAGATCGAAGTCGTCGTTGCCGACGTACATGCCCACGGTGTTGTACTTGTTGGCAAGCGACGCGGTCATTGAGTCTATGTTGTCCCATAGACCCCATGCGCCCGAGGGAGTTACGTATTCGGCGGCGCTGGAGGCCGTGATGCGCGACACTGAAGAGTCCCAAGTCACTGGTCCGGAATTGATGACCGACTCGAAGGTGTTCAGGTAGGTGGTGCTAATTTGCGCGGAGTTGGTCAGTAGCATGACGCTGGCTTGGGCACTGAGTGTGAATCCTAGGCTGGCTACGAGGATTAAAGCTTTGGCGATGTGTTTTTTGGACATGGGTCTTCTTTTGTTTTGATTAGAAATAAATGGGATCAAATATTGGGTCAGACATGATTACAGCATTTTTTGTTTTCATCGCGCTAACCTGCCAAATCGTTAAGCATTACTTATGCCAGAGAAGTGATTGATTAAAAAGTCTGTTTAATTTCAAGCACGCTGAGTGCTGACTGCGTGGGCGTCGGCTCTTCGTTCAAAAGGGTTTTCGCGAAAATGTAAAAACTTTCGACATTCAGGCGCTGAAGCGGTAAACAGGGGACAAAGTAGGGAATAAAAGCTTCGGGGTCAGATCTTGCCCGTTTCCATTCAGTAAACCAGCCTCACCCCTTCAACTTCGAAAACGCTGCTGCCATGGCGCCACCCACCGGCGCTGAAGCGGGTGCACGGTTGCCGCCCGCTGGTTTGCCCTGGGCGCGCGGGTCGCGCTGCGGCCGCGGGGCTGCTGGTGACTTCTCACTCGCTGGCACCGCCGTATCGCTCAGCCGCATCGTCAGTGCGATGCGTTTGCGCTTCTCGTCCACTTCCAGCACTTTCACTTTCACGATCTGCCCGGCCTTGACCACGCTGTGCGGGTCTTTGACAAAGGTGTTGGACAGGGCAGAGATGTGGACCAGGCCGTCCTGATGCACGCCGATGTCGACGAACGCGCCGAACGCGGCGACGTTGGTGACGACGCCTTCCAGGATCATGTCGGGCTTGAGGTCGGCGAGTTTTTCCACGCCTTCCCGGAAGCTGGCGGTGGTGAATTCGGGACGCGGGTCGCGGCCGGGTTTTTCGAGTTCCTTGAGGATGTCGGTGATGGTGGGGAGGCCGAATTTCTCGTCCGCATATCTGGATGGAGCGAGTGACTTCAGCAAACTGCTGTTGCCGATCACGGCCTTGAGATCCTGCTTGATGTCGGCGAGGATCGTTTGCACCAGCGGATACGATTCGGGGTGGACGGCGGAGGCGTCGAGCGGGTCGTTGCCGTCCATGATGCGCAGGAAGCCGGCCGCCTGCTCGAAGGTCTTTGCGCCCAGGCGCGGCACGTCGAGCAGTTGCGCGCGGCTGGCGAATTTACCTTTTGAATCGCGGTGGGTGACGATGGCCTGCGCGACGCTGCTGGACAGGCCCGACACGCGCGCCAGCAGGGGCACCGACGCCGTGTTGACGTCGACGCCGACGGCGTTGACGCAGTCTTCCACCACCGCATCGAGCGAACGCGCCAGCTCGAACTGGCTGACGTCGTGCTGGTACTGGCCGACGCCGATCGACTTGGGGTCGATCTTCACCAGCTCGGCCAGCGGGTCCTGCAGGCGGCGCGCGATGGACACCGCGCCGCGCAGCGAGACGTCCATGTCGGGCAGTTCGCGTGAGGCGAATTCGGACGCGGAATACACCGACGCGCCGGCCTCGGACACCACCACGCTGGTCAGCTTGAGTTCGGGCCGCAGCTTGATCAGGTCGCGCGCCAGCTTGTCGGTTTCGCGCGAAGCGGTGCCGTTGCCGATGGGGATCACTGAAACTTTATGCTTCTCGGCCAGCCGGGCCAGCGTGTGCAGCGAACCGTCCCAGTCGTTCTTCGGCTGGTGCGGATAGATCACGGCGGTATCCACCACCTTGCCGGTCTCGTCCACCACCGCCACCTTCACGCCGGTGCGGATGCCGGGGTCCAGCCCCATGGTGGCGCGCGGCCCGGCCGGCGCGGCCAGCAACAGGGCTTTGAGGTTGCGCGCGAACACGTTGATGGCCTCGGTCTCGGCGTTGCTGCGCAGCGTACCCATCAGTTCCAGCTCCAGATGCATGAAGCTCTTCACGCGCCAGGTGAAACGCACGGTGTCCATCAGCCAGCGGTCAGCGGGGCGGTTCTGGTCCTGGATGCCGAAGCGGCTGGCTATGCGCATTTCGCAGGGATTGTGCGGCGCGCTCCAGGCCGGCCGCTCTTCTTCGCTGTCGAGGCGTAGCCGAACGTCGAGCATGTCTTCGCGGCGTCCGCGAAACAGCGCCAGCGCGCGGTGCGACGGGATGGTGTGGATGGATTCGGAATAGTCGAAGTAGTCGGCATACTTTTCTGCCGCAGACTCCTGGCTTTCGCGCACCTTCGATTCGACGATGCCATGTTCCTGCACGTATTCGCGCAGGGCTTGCAGCAGACCCGCATCTTCAGAGAAGCGCTCCATCAGGATTTGTCGCGCGCCGTCGAGCGCAGCCTTGGCGTCCGCCACGCCGGGGTTGTCGCCCTGCTCGGTGGTGAAGGGCTCGCGCAGGTACGTCGCCGCTTCCGCTTCGGGATTGAGCATCGGGTTGGCCAGCAGGGCGTCGGCCAGCGGTTCCAGCCCTGCCTCCTGCGCGATCTGCACCTTGGTGCGGCGCTTCTGCTTGTAGGGCAGGTAGAGGTCTTCCAGATGCGTCTTGTCCGCAGCCAGCGAGATCGCCAGCAGCAACTCGGGCGTCATCTTGTTCTGCTCGGTGATCGACCCGATGATGGCCGCGCGGCGGTCTTCCAGCTCGCGCAGGTAGCGCAGCCGGTCTTCCAGCAGGCGCAGCTGCGTATCGTCCAGGCCGCCCGTCGCCTCCTTGCGATAGCGCGAGATGAACGGAACCGTCGCCCCCTCGTCGAGCAAGGCAATGGCAGCGGCAACCTGCGCAGGTTTGGCCGCAATCTCGGCGGCGAGTCGGTGTTCGATGGATGGGAGCATGGTTCGATCTGCAGAGTGAATCGGCCTGTGCTGCGAGGCCGGGGGGTGAAAGTTTACCGTGTGCGAATTATGCCGCACGGTCATGGGGCTGGGTTCAAGTTCATTCCGTTGACCGCAAACCCAAGAGGGGCGATACCTTGCCATGACAAATGGTGTCGGGATGTTTTACACATCCCAATTGACTTGTCCGGCTGCTTAATAATTTTCCCCGTTGCAACAATGGGTTGGCGCGTTGGCGGTATTTAAGGAACAAGTTTTGCTATTGTTGGGCCAGCAATAAAAGCAATCGAATTAAATAAATAGAACAAGCGGGGAACGGAATTTGAGGCTGGCTCTTTGAGGCAGGCGCGTTAAGCGCACCTGGCTTTTGGGGCCAATGACTTTTTCTGTGGGGGAGAGATGAAAATGCGTTCTATTTTGTTGTTGATTGGGGTTGCCGTTTTGGCCGTGGGTTGCGCGGCGCCCATTCAGTCTATTGTTGAATTGAATAAATCGACCCTCAATGCCAAGTCGGGCAAGGTAGGGGTCGTCATGACGCCGCTACGCAAAGCCGACACCCGCTTTCCGGGCGCCGATTGTTTGCTTTGCATGGCCACGGCCTCGATACTCAATACATCATTGACCAGCTATACGCAAAAACTGCCGCCCGAAGGCCTGCCCGAGCTTAAGGCCACGCTGGCGGAACTGATCCGGAAAAACGGTGGCGAGGCTGTGGTGATTGCCGACGAGCTCAAGCTTGACGATCTGCCCGATTTCGCAAGCGAGGGACCCAACATTGCGCGCAAGGATTTTTCCGGCCTGAAGAAGAAATACGCAATCGACAAGATCCTGGTGCTCGACGTCCCCGTGCTCGGGATGTACCGCCAGTTCTCCGGATATATCCCGACGAGTGACCCACGCGCAGAATTCGAGGTAAAGGGCTACCTCGTCAATTTGAGCAACAACACATACGAGTGGTACCAGAAGTTCAGTGAGGACAAGGGTACCAATGGCGATTGGGACGAGCCGCCCAATTTTCCAGGACTTACGAATGCTTATTTCCAGGCGCTGGAAACGGGAAAGGATAAATTGGTCGGTATTTTCAAATGATGCCGACGGCACCGCGGGCAATGTTTCTGCAATTGCCTGGCAGCAAGAACAGGGTTCGAAGCCGGCTGGGAACATTGCTTGGGGTGGTTGGCTGTGTAATGACGCTCGGGCTCAACACCTGTCTGGCCGATGGGCCAATCGGAGCGGAACGTGCTGACGGGCAGGTGACGCTCGGGCGGAATTGGACGCTGAAATTGCCGACAGACGACAGGGTCGTGTTCAGTGGGGCGCTCGACTTCGAGGGAGCAAGTGTCAACTCGGGCTCCATGATGTACCCCGCGCCCAATCCGGGCGTTTTTCTGGCTTCTGTCATCACGCATGCACTGATCGTCGGGGCGCAAAAAAGCAGCCAGCGAGAACAGGCGCAGGAGTCTGCAGACAAGGTGCTGGATCCGTATCAACCAATACTGAGTACTGTTTCGTATCAGGAACTGGCGCGTCGCTGGGTCGATGGCATGCTGCCGGGATCAAGCAGGAAACTGATTGGCGTCGCGGAATCGCCAGGGCGCGACGAGTGGTTGATCGAAATGACACCTGTCTTTCTGATGGCGCAGGATCAACGGACGCTTAGTCTTGATGCCGTCGTTTCCATCTGCGCACCGGGTGCACCTGAAAGCGCCGGGTCCCAGAGCCACATTCGGGTGATAGCCCCGGCAGAGGAAAGTACAGACCTCGCCGCAACGTGGTTGGCGGATCAGGGAAAAAAACTCAAGGAAGTCAGCGCATGGCTTTTTTCAGAATCCCTGAACATTGCGATGAGTGCTGCGATCGATGGCGCCGGTCAAACCGGCCAGCCAGTCCGGACCATCCGATACCTGGAAGGTACAACGGAAAAAATGGAACGCGCGCAACTGATCAGCGAGCGCTATGGCAGGTTGTTAATCAAAACTTTGCGAGGTTCGCTCATGTCGGTCCCGGTCAAGGTATCGACTGTGACTGGCGACAACAGCACTGCTAGCAAATAGGATCAGGAGCAGGTCAACTCAAACCACGGTTTCTCGGTGGCCAATCAAAGAGATCAAGCTCGAGTTCAGCAATTTTTTTCAACAAGTGAAGGG
>JAAPAA010000390.1 GCA_012274165.1 Thiobacillaceae bacterium | reverse complement strand
CTACGGTGACGACCGCGCCAAGTTGCATCAGGCGATGGCGGAGATGTACAAGACCGAGAAAATCAATCCGCTTGGCGGCTGTCTGCCGATCCTGATTCAGATTCCGGTGTTTATCGCGCTGTATTGGGTGCTGCTCGCGGCGGTTGAAATGCGCGGCGCGCCGTGGCTTGGCTGGATCACCGACCTGACCGCGCCGGATCCGTTCTACATTCTGCCGATCGTCATGGGCATCACCTCGATATTGCAGGTGAAGCTGAATCCGCAGCCGATGGATCCGATGCAGGCCAAGATCATGATGATCATGCCGGTCGCCTTTACCGTCATGTTCATCTTTTTCCCCGCGGGCCTGGTGCTGTACTGGGTCGTCAACAACATCCTGTCGATTACGCAGCAGTGGGTGATCAACAGGCAGGTTGACGGCGGCGGTAAGGCCGTCATCAATAAAGCCTGACCCGCGCACATAGCTGCCGTAAGGCGCGACGACATGGGTAAGGTTTCCCTTCGTGGATGAACAGCATTTGAGACCCGAGGCTTGCTTCGGGTCTTTCTTTTTGTGGCAGTGTTAGTGTTTTGATTTCACCCCCATGAAACCTTGTCATGTCTGAAACGCACCAGCCGGATCTGATCGCGGCCATTGCCACCGCTCCCGGGCGCGGCGGGGTAGGGATGGTGCGGGTGTCGGGAGCGGATGTCGCACCGCTTGCGCGCGCGATGCTTGGGCGAGTGCCTGTGCCGCGTCACGCGACGTTTGCCGGCTTTCTCGATGCCGATGGCGCGACGCTCGACGAAGGCATTGCGCTGGTTTTCGCCGCGCCGCATTCGTTTACCGGAGAAAACGTGCTGGAGCTGCAAGGCCACGGCGGGCCGGTGGTGCTGAATCTGGTATTGCAGCGTTGTCTGGAACTGGGCGCGCGGCTGGCCGATCCAGGCGAGTTCACCCGGCGCGCGTACCTCAACGGCAAGCTGGATCTGGCACAGGCGGAGGCGGTGGCGGATCTGATCGATGCGGCCTCGACCGAGGCAGCGCGCTCGGCGGTGCGCTCGCTGTCGGGTGCGTTTTCGGCGCGGGTGAATGAGTTGCTGGAAGGCTTGACGCGGCTGCGCCTGCTGGTTGAGGCGACACTGGACTTCCCGGACGAGGAAATCGATTTTCTGCGCGATGCCGATGCGTTCGGGCGGCTCGACCGCATCGAGGCGGCGCTGGCCGCCGTGCGCGCACAAGCGCGGCAGGGCGCGCTGTTGCGCGAGGGGCTGACGGTGGTGCTGATCGGCCAGCCGAATGTGGGCAAATCGAGTCTACTCAATCAACTCGCCGGATTTGAGGCGGCGATTGTCACCGAGATTGCGGGAACGACGCGCGATACGGTGCGCGAGGCGATCCAGATTCAAGGGGTGCCGCTGCATATTGTGGACACGGCGGGCTTGCGCGAGACCGATGATGCGGTGGAAAAAATCGGCATCGCGCGCACCTGGGCGGCGCTGGAAAACGCCGACGTGGCGCTGTTGCTGGTGGACGCGGCGCACGGCCTGGGCGAACACGAAGCGGCGATTGTGGCGCGCCTGCCCGCGGTGGCGCGGCTCACGATCCACAACAAGATCGATGCGATGCAGGAAGCGCCGCGCGTGGCCGGTGACGAAATCTGGCTGTCGGCCAAGACCGGCGCCGGAGTGGAATTGTTGCGCGAAAAGCTGCTGGCGGCGGCCGGCTGGCAGGCGGCCGGCGAAGGCGCGTTCATGGCGCGGGCGCGTCATCTGGATGCGCTGGCGCGTGCGGCACAACACATTGCAGTGGCACGCGGCATCGCGGCGCAGCTGGAGCTGTTTGCCGAGGAGTTGCGATTGGCGCAGGCAGCGCTTTCCGAGATCACCGGCGAATTCACGGCCGACGATTTGCTGGGCGAAATTTTCAGCCATTTCTGTATCGGCAAATGAGCCCTCAACCGATTTTGACCTCGCCATGCTGAGCTGGCGCGAGATATTCCGGCAGATCACCACGCATCGCGGGCGCCTGTTGCAGGCCAACCTGATCGCGCTGCTGGCAGTGTTGGCGGCGGTGCCGGTGCCGCTGCTGTTGCCGCTGATGGTGGACGAGGTGTTGTTGCAGCATCCCGGCAAGTTTGTCGCCGCCATTGCCGCGCACACGCCGCCAGGCTGGCATGGGCCGGCGTTGTTCATTGGCGTGGCGCTGCTGCTGACGGTGACGCTGCGGCTCACCTACATCGTGCTCAATGTGGTGCAGGCGCGCACCTTTTCGCTGCTGGCGAAAGAAGTGGTATACGGCATCCGGGTGCGCATGCTGGACCGGCTGTCGCGGATCGCGCTGTCGGAGTTCGAGACGGTCGGCTCGGGACGGGTGACGTCGCATTTCGTCACCGACCTCAACGCGATCGACAGCTTTCTCGGCGCGTCGATTTCCGGCTTGATCGTCGCGGTGCTGACGCTGATCGGCGTGGCGGCGGTGCTGTTCTGGATGCACTGGCAACTGGCCTTGTTCATATTGCTGCTGAATCCGCTGGTGATCCTGTTTTCGACCCAGCTCGGCAAGCGGGTGAAGGATCTGAAGAAACACGAGAACCGCGCGTTCGAGGTGTTTCAGGATGCGCTGGCCGAAACGCTGGATGCGCTGACGCAAATCCGCGCGATGAACCGCGAGCAGCATTACCTGATGCGGGTAAAGGCGAAAGCTGCCGACATCCGCCAGCACGCTGCCGCGTTTGCCTGGAAGTCGGACGCGATGAGCCGGATTTCCTTCTTCGTGTTCCTGGCCGGGTTTGACGCCTTCCGCGCGCTGGCAATGGGGATGGTGGTGTTTTCCGATCTCAGCATCGGCGAGATGCTCGCCGTGTTCGGCTATCTGTGGTTCATGATGACGCCGGTGCAGGATCTGGTGAATCTGCAATACGCGGGCCATTCCGCCAACGCGGCATTGGGGCGGATCAATGCGCTGCTGGGGATGCAGGATGAGCCGTATTTTGCCGCCGTGGCCGACCCGTTTGCGGGGCAGCATACTGTGAGCGTTCGTCTCGACCACGTCAGCTTTGCCTACGCCGACGGTGAGACCGTGCTCGACGATGTGAGCCTCGCCATCGCGCCGGGCGAAAAGGTGGCGCTGGTGGGCGCGTCGGGCGGTGGAAAATCGACGTTGGTGCAGGCGTTGCTGGGCCTTTATCCGGTGCGCGGCGGGCAGATTTTTTATGGCGATGCGGCGGTGACCGACATCGGCTGGCAAGCCGTGCGCGAACATGTCGGCGTGGTCCTGCAGCATCCCGTGCTGTTCAATGACAGTGTGCGCGCCAATCTGACGTTGGGGCGCGAGGTCGACGATGACGCCCTGTGGCGGGCGCTGGACATTGCGCAGTTGCACGGCATTATCGCCGCGCTGCCGCATGGGCTGGATACGGCGGTGGGGCGGCAGGGCGTGCGCTTGTCCGGCGGGCAGCGGCAACGCCTGGCCATTGCGCGGATGATCGTCGCCAACCCCAAAGTCGTCATCCTCGACGAAGCCACGTCTGCGCTCGACAGCGACACCGAGCGACACTTGCACCAAGCCATGCATGCTTTTCTCGCCGGACGTACCACGCTCATCATTGCGCATCGGCTATCTGCGGTGCGTGAGGCAGACCGCATTCTGGTATTCGAGAATGGCCGCGTGGTGGAAGCGGGCGGTCACGATGAACTGATCGGGCGCGGCGGGCTGTATCACAAGCTATATCACTCGGCGTGAGGGCGCGCGGATGTTGCCACACGCGCGCGCCAAGCTGCTAGAGTTCAGGTTCCCTCTACCAATTTGTGAAAGGAAACACCATGCACCGTACTCTCCTGTCCGCATCGGCTTTGTTGCTCGCACTTGCCCTGAGTGGCTGTGGTGGCGACGAGGTGGTGGTTAGAAACGTTTCCCAGCAATCCACGGGCGAACAGCTGCTGAGCCTGCAGCAGGCGCTGGACAAGGGCATCATTACGCAGGAGCAATTTAATGAGCAGAAGGCTGTGATCCTGAAAAACAGCAAGTAAGCTCGGCTCCGTTGTGGGAGCGGCCCTGAAGGGGCGCTTTCCGCAGGCCGCCGCGATGGATTCCGGCTTTTGGGGATCAAGCTTCAGTTGGCGGCATGTTTTAAAGAGCATCGCAAATCAGCATTTTCTGATATACTTCGCAGAGTTGTGCATACAGCAGTGGGCAGGTGAAGCTTTAGCCGCCGTGCCTCGGGACTGTTCTCACAGCCCCATCGTCTTCGACCTCTCTTTTGTACCGCTCGTGCTTCGCGGGCAGTGACAAGTCTTGTGGTTGGCGCCGATGTGATCGACGCGACCCGTGGGCGTTCATGGATTTGTCCTTACTGGATCAAACCATCCAAACGCCGCTTTATATCCGGTTCGTATATTTGACCTGTCTGGTTCAGACGGGTCTGGAT
>JAAPAA010000054.1 GCA_012274165.1 Thiobacillaceae bacterium | reverse complement strand
TTCCTCGCCTTGGCGAGCGCGAGGTCGCGCTCGAGCTCCGCGCACCGCGACTTGTAGAAGTCGAGGTCGGGCGGAGTCGCCGAGGCGTAGCCGAGGCCGAGGCCGACATCGGCCGAGTACGTGGACTTCTCGGGGGCACGGGTCTTCTCGGTCTTGGTGGGCATGAACGCTTCCTTGTCGATGAGGAGGATTTGATTCGAAGGTAGAAAGTCAACGATGGAATCCGAGTAGAGGAAACCCGACAGCGTCCCGACATCGTACTTACGGGGGTCGCGGATGTAGTCATAGGACCAGGCCCACAAGGCCAAATCCACGGGGCCGCCGTACATGAGGTGCGCTTCGCAGCGCTTCGTCATCGACTTAGTGATGCTGTCGACGACGAACTTCGTGGCCGACACGAAGGCCGCTTCATTCTTTCGTGCGGGCCAGACGTCGTAGGACCACATCCAGTTAGGGTCTTTGTCTTGGTACTGGAGGAGCAGGTAGTCCCACATCAGGTCCGTCCACGTGGACGGATGCATCAGGACCATCGGTGTCCCGGCGGGTTTCTTCTTTACGCGTCCCACGGCATCAGATTCCCTTCTTCGTCGAAGACCTGCTCGGCCTCCTTCGACCAGTGCCGCATGATCGTCGGCTTCACGCGCGTCATCGATCTCCCTCATCACGCCTTCGAGATCGACCGGCGGCAGGGTGGATTCGAAGCGGCCGGTCAGTTTGACGTCCGGATTCAATTCACCGTGTTCATACAGCGACCAGATTTCTTCGGCGTAGTGCGTGGTCAACAGCGCGGGGTCGAACTGGCCGAAGTAGGTGGTCAGGTTGTTGACGTCGCGCGTCAGCATGGCTTTGGCGTGGTTGTTGCCGGCGGCGTCGACTGCTTGCGGCAGGTCGATGATGACCGGGCCGTCGGCGCTGACGAGGATGTTGTATTCGGACAGGTCGCCGTGGATGATGCCGGCGCACAACATGCGCACGACTTCCATCATCAGGGTGTGATGATGCTGGCGGGCTTCGTCGGGGGTGAACGACACATCGTTGAGCCGGGGCGCGGCGTTGCCGTCGGCGTCACACACCAGTTCCATCAGCAGCACGCCTTCGTGGAAGTTGTACGGCGTGGGCACGCGCACGCCGGCGGCGGCCAGCCGGTACAGCGCGTCGACTTCGGCGCTTTGCCAGGCTTCTTCCTGTTTCTCGCGGCCGAATTTGCTGCCTTTGGCCATCGCGCGTGCCTGGCGGCTGTTCTTGGTTTTGCGGTTTTCGGTGTAGTCGACGGCCTGGCGGAAGCTGCGCTTGTTGGCTTCCTTGTAAACCTTGGCGCAGCGGATGTCGTCGCCGCAGCGCACCACGAACACCATCGCTTCCTTGCCGCTCATGAGCTGGCGCACGACCTCGTCGATCAGGCCGTCTTCGAGCAGGGGGATGAGTCTTTTATGTGGTTTCATTGATTGGGCTTAGCCCGCACCGCCGCCGCTGCCCACGCCGTGCGCGGCTTGCAACACCAGGGCGTCGAAGTCTGCAGCCTGCATCAGCCCGCGTTCGGCGACGATGTCGCGCACCGGGCGGCCGGAGTGTTCGGATTCCTTGGCGACTTCGGCCGCCTGGTTGTAGCCGATCTGCGTGTTGAGCAGGGTGGCGAGCGCGACGCTCTGATGGATGAAGAAGGCGCAGCGTTCACGGTTGACGACGATGCCCTTGAGGTTCTTCTCGGTAGCGGCGTTCATCGCGTTGGTGAGCCAGTCCATGGCGTCGAACAGCGCGCTGCCCAAGGCGGGCATCATCACGTTCAGTTCCATCTGCCCGGCCTGCACCATGAAGGAGACGGCGGCGTCCTGTCCCAGCACCTGGAAACAGACCTGGTTGAGCATTTCGAACATCACCGGGTTGACCTTGCCCGGCATGATGCTGGAGCCCGGTTGCACCGGCGGCAACTGGATTTCACCCAAGCCGGTGCGCGGGCCGGAAGCCAGCAATCGCAAGTCGTTGGAGATTCGGGTGAGTTCCAGCGCCAGATTGCGGATTTCGCCCGACAGCCGCGCCAGGTCGTTCATCGACTGCATCTGCGCGACCAGCTGGCCGACGCGGATCGGCTCGCCGGTGAGCGTGGCCAGTTCGGCCGCGACGCGCGCCGGATAGTCGGGCGAGGTGTTGAGCCCGGTGCCGGCAGCCGAACCGCCCAGCCCGGTTTCGCACAACGCCGGTCGCACCGCTTCGAGCGCGCCCGCGCAACGGCCCAGCGTCCAGGCGTAACCGGCGAATTCCTGACCGAGCGTGGTCGGCACCGCATCCTGCAAGTGGGTGCGGCCGGACTTCACCGTGTCCTTTTCTCGCTCGGCCAAGCGCGTGAACTCGGCAGCCATGGCGTGCACGGCGGCGACCAGACGCGGCAGCTTGGCCAGCACGGTGAGGCGAATGGCGGTGGGAATGGTGTCGTTGGTCGATTGCCCCATGTTGACGTCGTCGTTGGGGTTGACCGGCTTGTAGGCGCCTTTTTCGCCGCCCAGCGCCACGTTGGCGAGGTTGGCGATGACTTCGTTGCTGTTCATGTTGTGGCTGGTGCCGGCACCCGCCTGAAAGCGGTCCACCACGAACTGATCGAGATGCTCACCGCCGATGATTTTTTCGCAGGCGGCGACGATGGCGTCGCGCTTGTCGGCACCCAGCCAGCCCGGCTGGCAGTTGGCGCGCGCGGCAGCCAGTTTGATGCGAACATGGGCTAGTACGAAATCCTTATCCGGAAGGCGGCCGTAAATGGGAAAATTGGTGACCGCACGTGCTGTTTGTGCGCCGTACCAGGCCTGTTCGGGAACCTGGACCTCGCCCAGCGAGTCCTTCTCGATACGATATTCATTCATGGTGGAACACTCGATGCAGATGTTACAAAGACGGCGATTTTATCCGATGTGGCTGGCCGGGCTGTTATTGGCGCTGGCGGCGTCGTGGGCGCAGGCGGATTTCAAAATGACCGATACCACCGGCAAGACGCATTCGCTGTCAGGCTACAAGGGTAAATGGGTACTGGTGAACTACTGGGCGACCTGGTGCCCGCCCTGCCTGGAGGAAATTCCCGACCTGATCGCATTGCACGAGAACAAGAAAAACAATCTCGTGGTGCTGGGGGTGGCGCTTGATTACCGGAATGCCAAACAGGTGACCGAGTTTGCCGAAGGCCTGCTGGTTAATTACCCGATTATTTTGGGTGGCCCGCAGATCACTAACCAGATAGGCCCGGTGCCGGGCCTGCCCACCACTTATCTGTTCAATCCGGAGGGCAAGATGGTGGCCCAGCAAGTGGGGGCGATCACGCGTCAGGCAGTGGAATCGTATCTCGCCGGCTACAAAAACACCCGCGCCAAAAAATAAGCCGTGTCTGGAAAAAGAGGAGTTGTCTTGCGCCAATTATTGATTGCGGTTTTTCTGTTGTGCGCAGCACCCGCCTGGGCGGACACGCGTGATCCCGGCACCTATTTTTTTCAGTCAACCTTTGGCGACCTCAAGGCTGAACTGGGGGCGGCTAAAACGCAGGGGAAGCAAGGCATTTTCCTGTTTTTTGAAATGGACGACTGCCCGTTTTGCGCGCGCATGAAGTCAACCATCCTGAACCAGACCGACGTGCAGGACGCTTACCGCGGGCAGTTTCTGGTGTATTCCATCGACGTCAACGGCGACACGCCGATGACCGATTTCCAGGGCAAGGCAACGACCGAGAAAGCCTTCTCGCTGGTTAACCGCGTGCGCGCCACGCCGACGCTGCTGTTTTTCGATCTCGACGGCAAACTGGTTGCGCGCTTTACCGGCCCCACCAAGGATAAATCCGAGTTTCTGCTGCTTGGCCGCTATGTGACCGAAGGCGCCTATGCGACCCAGCCGTTTACCCAATACAAGCAGGGCAAGTAATGCGTGAAGTCTGGTTTGCGCTGCTGGCGTGGGCATGGATTACTGCCGCATCGGCCGAGACACTCACGCTGGACGAGGCGCTGGCTACGGTGGCCGCACCGCATCCCGACCGCCAG
>JAAPAA010000389.1 GCA_012274165.1 Thiobacillaceae bacterium | reverse complement strand
GGATCGATACCGATCCGCTGCGCGCGTGGCTGCAGTGGAACCGCGGCTACAATATCTTCGATGCGCCGAGCATGAGCAACACCTATTTCGGCAACACTTCGCCCAAGACGAACCTGGGCGACATCGAGTGGTGGGGCGGCGGCGTCATGAGCACCTTGAAAAAGGTCGGCCCCGGCGATCTGAATCTGTTTGCCGACGTGGCCCTGAGCAAGACGCATCCGAATCAGAATGTTTCATCGCAGTTCGGCTTCCAGGGGCTGCTGACCGGCGGCTTCTTCTCCCCGGAGGGCCCCACCAGCAAGACCGGCACCGCGATAGCCCTCGGAGTGCGTTACGACCTGCCCTCGAAAACCAAGCTCGGATTCGAGTACAACCACGGCTCGAAGAACTGGATTACTTTTGCGCCGGCCGCAGACGACATGTGGACCTCGAAGGTTGGGACCCGCGGCAACGTGTACGACGCCTACGTCATCCAGGAATTCAACAGCAAGCCGATCTCCTCCTACTTCAGCAAGAGCTTTTTCCGCGTCGGCTACCAGTCCTACGACTTCCAGTACACGGGCAGCAACAACTGGGTCGGTGCACCGGTGAAGATGACCGACGTCAACGGCCAGATGATGACCTTAACCCCGCTGCAAAAGGCGTACAACCTGTATGCAACGCTGGAGGTGAAATTCTGAGCTGAAGCATGCCACCGCGTGAGCACGGAGTCCATGCGTTCGTGCGGCGGGCGCAGGCAGGAAAGGGACCTCGAACCGAGTCTGGCAGTGCGCGCTTTCTCGGTCCGGGGTTCGATCGAATCAAATCGCATTGATCGTACTAAAGGAGTCAGTCATGAGAAAGAACATCTGGGTAGCAATTCTGTCCACAATGATGGCGATCGCGGGGTTCGCGTTCGCAGGCTCGGCATCGGCGGAACAGGTCACCATTGTCGGTAACCTGACCTCGATAAAGCTTGCAGCGGACGGCAAGTCTGCGGTCGCGGTGCTGAAGGACAACAAGAGCGGGGAATCGGTGAACGTGAATATCACCGACGACCTGACGCTCGACAAGTTCAAGGACAAGCGCATCGTCCCGGGCGACGAAATCCGCACCAAGTTCGACAAGCAGGGTGACAAGAACCACAGCAAGTCGTTCAAGAAGACTGCCGGTTGCTGAAGCAGTTCCGTACGCCGGCATTCCAGCTGGACAGACCCGGGAGCTAGTGCTCGCGCCGCCCCCCTTCCTCCCTCCCCCGGGGGGCGGCGTGCCCGGCCTCGAAACCGAATGGACGCGGGAATGAAACCAATTCTGTTGCTCAGGGTGGCGCTGCAAGGCGTTCTTGGACTGGCGCTGATGCTTGCGGCGGCGGGCGCCGTTTCGGCGGCGGACAGCGCGGGCGGCAAGTCCTTGGCGGTGCCAATTCCCACCGTACTTCCCCCGGGCGAATTGGGCAAGATGGTGGCCTTGGGGCGCGATATCGTCAACAACACCAGCACCCACCCGCTGAGCAGGCAATACGTGGGCAACAGCCTCAGCTGCAGTTCCTGCCATCTCGATGGCGGCACCAATCCCAAGGCGCTGAGCTTCCTCGGGGTGGCTTCGGTCTAACCCACCTTTGCGCCGCGCGAAAAACAAATCATTACCCTGGAAGACCGCAACCTGAACTGCTTCATGCGCAGCATGAACGGCCTGCGTCCCGCCAATGGCAGCGTAGTCTCGGTGGCCCTCGCCGCCTATATCACCTGGCTGTCGGAAGGGTATCCGCTCAAGATGAGCCTGAAGGGCCCGTTCGGGCCAAATTCGAAGCCGTCATTGACGGTCGATCCCGATAGCGCGGACTCGGAACGCGGCAAAACGCTGTACGCCCCTGCATGTGCCGGCTGCCACGGCAGCGATGGCGCGGGCGCAGGACAGTTCCCGCCCGTCTGGGGCCCCAAGTCCTACAACGACGGTGCGGGCATGGCGCAGGATCTGAAACTGGCCACCTACCTTAAGTACACCATGCCTCCAGGCGGTCCCGATCTGAGCGACAAGGACGCGCTGGACATCGCGGCCTATGTAAACGAGCAGCCGCGGCCGGGCTTTTTGCTGCGGGAACATCTGGGCGACAAAAAATGATTTCGTCCGGACTGCTTTGGCCCCCGTGTCCGCCCGCGTCTGCGCGCGCCCCGACTCGCCGGCAGCTCCATCGACCGCTGCGGACGAGCCTGGCACACACGGCAAGAGCTTTGCTGTTCTTCTCAATGCTGTGCTTTGCGCCGGCGGCCAATGCGCAGCATGCGCCAGCGAGCCAAATCGATTTCGTATACTTCGGCAGCGCAGACTGCCCTTACTGTCGCGGCTGGGAAGCGCATGATCTGCCGCAACTGATGAAATCCAAAGTGTTTCGGCAGGTCCGGCTTACCAAGATTACCAAGGAAATCGGCTCTCCCGTTCCGCCTGCCTCGTCCTTTCCTGAGGCGATCCGGCAATTGCGGGAGCCGATTGCCGAGAACATCGAGGGCGCGGGTTCGCCGATGTTTGCGATCCTTGCTGACGGGCATGTCGTGGCGGGCTGGAGGGGGTCAAAGAAATACTCAGCGGATCAAATCCTCGGGATCATCGAACAGCAAGAAGCGCAATCGCGTTCCGGGCCGGCGGTCAGAGCCGCGGGCGATCTGCTCGTGGCGCGCTGAAGCCAGCCAGCACGGTTCGCGTGCGCAATCGCGCAGCGAGGGCACTC
>JAAPAA010000053.1 GCA_012274165.1 Thiobacillaceae bacterium | reverse complement strand
CGGGTGCCGCGGACCTACGCATAGTTGACTTCTATGCATAGGGGTCGGGTGCGACTATTCGATCAACGACGTTGGCCGGCGGCTCCATGTGCGATTGCTGACCTTGGCGCATTGGTGGCAGCAGTGCATATTGACCGGACAATCGGAACCCCCGCCTGGCTGGCGGCGGTCGGCCATTACCTGCCGCCGGCCAAGGACCGCTATGGAGTCCGCTGAAAGACTGGTGGACCAGGCCTGTTGAAGTGGCGCAACGCAACTGCCAAGCCTGCTAGGCTGAAGGCCGCATCGCCTGTGTCTCAGTAGGGGAGAGTTACTGTGTCACCGGTGCATCGGGCAGCCGCGGTACACCTGTGCAGGTCGGTGCGCAGCGCCACGCAACTGGCCACGAACCGCTTCGACGCAATCCCTGTCGGCCAGGCGCCTGCGAAAGCTGGACTTGTCCAGCGGCCGGTCGAGGATCATTTCACAGTGATGCTGCAACTCGCCCAGGGTGAACTCCGCCGGCAGCAGCCCCCAGGGTAGCTCGAGATTCTCAACCTCATTGCGAAGGTCCTGCACCGCCGCGGCGATGATCGCCGAGTGGTCAAAGGCAAGGCTGTTGTCTGAAGCGGTCTCCCCAGCGCCGGCCCAACGAATAGCTTCGACCCGCTTGCCTGGCGAAGTCGCAAGCGCATCTGCGCGCACAGTGGCCCGGTAGGCAATGCTCAGGGTCCACGGGGATCGCGGGTCACGCGATTTGCCCCCCACGGCCGTTTGTAGTCGCAAGTATGGCAGGTGAGTCCCCAGCCGCTCGCCGGCCACGCGCTGCGCCGCGCTCTCAAGATCAGCATCCAGGTCGATTCGCAGCACTCCCCCAGGCAGCGCCCATTTGCCCTTGGAAGGCGCTTCTTCGCGGCGCACCTGAAGCACGGTTAACTCCGTCTCCAGCAGCGCGAAGACGCACAGCTCCAGGCGCGTGAAAGGCATGGGGTAGATCTGTTTGCTCATTTGTGGCCCAAAAATGATCGCGTTAGTTGCATCATGCCACCAAGCCTGCTATAGTTCGTTGCATGGTGCCACTAAGGTGCCGCAAGACAGCGATCCCGCTGTGCCAAAGCCCCAGGGCGAAACAGGTAGGGTGCCCAGCCCCTTTCAAGCTCGGCGCCGTGGCCGACAGGCCAGCGACTGGTGAGGAACCGGCTTCGCAGCGGCAGACGGAACAGCCCCGTATACGGTTGGTCAGCGGAGCAGGGTGAATGCTGGCTGGGTCAAACCCAGCGCCCCGAACAGCGTGGGGCAGCGCACGTTCCGCCGTACGGCGACAACTGCATTCCGCCGCGCGGTCTGCAACTGTGACCGCACGACATCCATTTTTCACAGGAGGTTTTCCATGACCCGTTCAATTTGCTCCGAGATCCTGCGGGCCGCCGCATACGCCGCCGAGAAGCACCGCAAGGGGCCGCATCGCAAGGGCGAGGAGGCAACGCCCTACATCAACCACCCGCTCGCGGTGGCCAACCTGCTCGCGACCGAAGCCGGCATCGAGGATGTGACGGTGCTGCAGGCGGCGCTGCTGCACGACGTCGTGGAAGATACCGGCACGCCTGCCGAAGCTCTGGAGGCCGAATTCGGGAACGAGGTCGTCGGCATCGTTCTCGAGGTCTCGGACGACAAGAGCTTGCCCGCAGACGAACGCAAGCGGCTGCAAGTCGTCAATGCGTCCCACAAGTCAGCCCGCGCTGCCTTGGTCAAGGCCGCTGACAAGACCTGCAATCTGCGCGAGATCGTGTCGGCACCGCCGCCGTGGCCCGTCGAGCGCAAGCGCGCGTACTTCGAGCACGCCGCCCAGGTCGTGCGCCAATTGCCCGAACTGCCCGCGCGCTTGCGCGAGCTGTTCGAGGATGCCTATTCCCTCAACGCTTGCCTCGGCGATGCGCGCTGAAAGGCGCCGGGCGGCAGAGACCGCCCAGTTCCCGCCACCTTTATGGAGGAAAGATGAACACAGCAGAATCTCGCGGATATGTGATCAGCGCCAGCCCCGGAGTTTGGCTCTACGAATACTTCCCGCTGGCGCGATGCCCAGCATCCTGCCGCGGGGGGCGGGGAAATTTCGACGGAAAGAAGTTCGGGCATCCGCCCGTTTCGATCGAGCTCAAGGCCAAGTTCGCCGTCTGGGCGTTCACGGTCGCGGAGAAGGCCCGCCGAATATCGAACGATCCGCAGGCCCGCGACGACGCCCTCCGGAAGGTGGACCTGATGGGGAGATGGCTGGCGCTGGAGCTGCGTGCCGAAATCGGTTCCGGGCCGGTCATCGTCTACGTCGACCAGTTTTGCGACCTGTCCGGGGGCCCACGCCATTGGCGGATCACCGATACCGCTAGGCTGCAGCCGTATTGGCATGTGCCGTCTGCGGGCTACGTAATCCACTGTAAAGACCTTGCCGCATGGGCCTGGGAATATCGGCCGGGAGGCCAGCACATGATCGGAGGAGTCATCGGGGAAGGTGAAGAATGGATGGACGAGCGCCCAACGTCGCGGAAACTCGTTATCGCCTTCAGCCGGTGGCATAAGCAATGGCGGAAAGCGGCCGATGAGCTGTCCTATGACCCGGGGTACTCCTTCGACTGGGATGCACACAACGCGGAAGGTCTTGCGCTTGCGCGTCAGCTCAAGGAGTCGCTCGAGCAAGGCCCCGAACGGGTTATTTACCTGCGGCCCCCCGAGGAGCCAGACGAGCGGAAGTCCTGGAAAGCCGCGGAGCTGCTGGTGGATGGAACGCACCGGCCTTATGTCCACGCCCCTTACTGGGGTGAGTTTTGCGATTCAAGCCGTAGCAAGGAACAACCCTAGCGAGACGAGCGGCGTTCCTGAGTGCCGCTCGTCTATCTCGGATGCCCCCAAACAGCCGCATTTCAAAGCGGCCGACGCGGGCCTATTGCTCTATTACTGGCTCGAATCCGATCGTTGAAAGACAGTCACCATGAAATACACGGTCTACGTGAGCGAAGAATTTGCTAGGGCGGGTAAGGGCCCGTGCGGCAGCTTCGACCTCCTTGAAGAAGCGCTTGGTGTTTGCGAGCGAATCGTCGACGATTTTCTCCTCAGGAACTACAAGGAGGGGATGACCATGCTTGACTTGTGGGGCCTCTACACGTTCCACGGTGACTCGCCCTTCGTGGCGCACGTCAATGACCACGAATCGATTTTCAATGGCAGAGACTATGCGAGGCGCCGATGCGCGCAGCTGTGCGATCGGGAACGTTTAGGTGACGGAGAGGCACAGTCCAGCGGCTGGAACTTCGATCTCCCACACGCCAAAAGTCTTCAAAAGCTTCGATCCAGGGAGATTCGGGCAAGAGCGTCCAAAGAGCTATGCGTACCAATTTGCGAAGACTATGGCTGGCGCTCCCTCGTCTGGTTTCCCGGGCGTAGCGCAAGCGCTACAGCCCACTGGTGGGTGACTAATGGCGGTCCGCCGATGATCGGTGACCTGTATCTAGTAGCTGGACTACCTGCTTACCGTCTGCACTCGAAAATGTGCGACGACGATCAAGAGGGCCTGTTCGTCCACGCTGATATGGTGAGCAACACGTACCTCATGCTCCCGTACGCTTTCAGAACCTCGCTCGTTCCGGCGTTCTCCGGTGAGGAAGCGGAACCTTCGGACTGCGGATCGTGGAGGTACAAGTACTCCGATGAACAGCAACAACTCCTTTGGGATCTCAGCCGGTGGGCGGCTAACAGAAGCGGACCAGAAGACTTTCTGTCGCAGCTATTGCTCGCCACATTAGCGGAAGCAGCAGTGGCGGTAGATTGACATAGCGCTCGCAGGTCTGCATCCGGTTTACGGCCAGGGTCTGCTTTCGGACCGACAAACGCGCTCTGCAAACGTCGCCGATGGGTCGGACTACGACGGCGGCGGCGTGTCGGAGCGGTCAGCCGGTCCGCCCAAATTTCGAATGCCCGCAATGGAGTGTCGACCTCGCCGGCGTGTCACGGCCATCAGCCGGCATTGGCGAGAGGCCGGTCAACGCCATCGTCAGCCACTTGAGGACGCGGACGTAGCGGTGGTACGGCACGAACAGACTGCAACACGAGGGAACCAACGCCAAACACAATGGTGAAGATCTTAGCCGGGCCGCCAACCAGCAAGGTACCCGCGTCGCCCATCGCCGATACATCGGCGGCGATGTTGATGGTGTTCGCGACCAGCAGCAGTAGCACGACGACATACAGCAGCCAGGCCGGGTAGTGTTTGCGGATGTTGGTGGCCAAGCCGTGGATACCATCAGCGGCTCGGCGGAGAGGACAGCTCTTCAATACCAACTAGGAAAACGGGCACTTGCCTTGGGACACGAGGGACCAAGCCACTACCTTTGCCGCGGCTGCGCAAGGGCTTCGATGGCTTGGCCTGCTCGCCGCAAAACGCGCGAATCCCCGAGCGAGGTTTCAATACAAACGGCTGCTGCTTGTCGAACGGGTGCGTCCCGACCGGCTGCGACCGACCCGTCGCGACGAAGCTCTGGCCCGCACCGATCTGAACATGCTTGCCGGTCTGGGCGGGCGCGAGCGCTCCCTGACCGACTTCGCCGCGTTGCTGGAACTCAGCAGAGTTCAAGATCACCGGCACGTCGCCGACACAACATGAGTTCAGCGTCGTTGAGGCGCAACGCTGCTGTAATCGTCGGCTCGGGCGCCCAACCGTAGTCGGGCCAACTTTCTCGCGATTGCAACCCGACCGTATGCCTGCGGAAGCCATTTTTTATCGCGAAGCGGGAATATAAGTTACGGCAAACCGGTATCCGAATCGGCGATACCGCCAGTTTGAAAATCACCTGACAAGGAGACCAGCATGACAAATCACAAAGACTTCTCGGCTCGTTCCGGTCGCGGCACATGGCGTTTGACCGGCAGATTCATTCACAGCCTGCTGATAGGCGGGTTCGCGCTGGTGGTTTATCTCGTGCTGCCCTTAGTGGACGGGCCGCAGTTCGCGCAGAGTGCGTCCACGCAGGCGGCTGCGTATGCCCCAGCCGTCGGCTATGCGGTGGATCAAAGCCCGGAGCGGCGGCTGGCCGAAGAGCATCAAACCTACACCGACTGGCTTCGGGCCGCCCATGCCGATGCTGCGCTGCACGGCCTGGATGCGCGGCTGCCAGACCAGTTTTAGGGCCACTGGATCAAGCGCATCCACTCTCAGATAGAAGCGTGCCCTGAACCCCACGCAATCCCGGCGACAAGAATTGTGAATAGTTGACCTCAGCCCAGGCGAACGCTTCAACGCTTCGTCGAGCGTTATGTTTCAAGGGCTGAGGATCCAGAATTCGTTGAGACAAAGGATGTGCTGGGACCGACTAGGTGAAGTGCGCCTGTTTGAACCGCTGGCTCACCGGCCGGTCCCAGAAGCCGGGCCGTAAATCTCACTTCTCATCAGGCCGCCCAAGTTGAATCATCGTCGCAGAGTCGCAGGGTCAGTCTTTTGAACGGATACGGGTGCATCCCGAGAGTCCGCTTTGCAGCCTTCAAAATTGATATCGCAAGCGTCGGCTCAGGGTCGAGCCGCGACGGCTGCGAGGTCTCGGAGCGGTCAGCCGAATCGCCCAAATTTCGAATGCCCGCAGTGGAGCGTCGATCTCGCCGGCACGTCCCGGCCAGAAGGCGTCCGTCGTGAGCGGCCGAATTGGAGCAGCGAAACCTTCGCCCGTCACCCCATCACCTGGTTCTGAGCAGTCCGCACGGGTAGATGGTGCTATCGGGCGCCGCGCCGATATACGGCCACGCCCTCGGCGCCGATTTCGAATGCCATAAGATCTTCCCCGACCACTAATGGTCCTTTGTAGGTCTCTCGTGTCTGCGACACAATGTCATCTGTCGTCACGCTCGGGACCGCCGGCGTCCCAATCACCGAAAGATGCGTGTACGCCGCGAGCCTGGGATGCGCACGGGTGAAAACGTTGCCAGCTTCCTGCGGCGTGACGTGATGATTGGCGATCGCTTGAATCGCCGGGTTCTTCATCATTTCGGGCTTCACGGCGAACACCTCATGCACCAGCAGATCGGTCCCGGTCCCGTACTTGATTACGTTCTCGTTGAGCCGCGTGTCGCCCGAGATGAGGACGGCGTGGCCGCCGTAATCGATTCGATAGCCGAACGCAGGCTTGACCGCATCACCGTGATTGACCTCAAAGGCAGTGACGCGAAGCCCATTCTTCTCGTAGACCGTGCCATCCTTCGTGAACTCTTCGACTTTGACGTCGAGTCCCTCCCGCGTGAGCTTCTGATCGGCCATCCGTATCTTGATGTCAGCGGCG
>JAAPAA010000388.1 GCA_012274165.1 Thiobacillaceae bacterium | reverse complement strand
GCTGATCTACGAATACCAGACCATGATGACCCGGCTGACCGGGCTCGACGTGTCGAATGCGTCCCTATACGACGGTGCCTCGGCGCTGGCCGAAGCGGTGCTGATGGCGGTCCGTTCGCACAAGACCTCGCGCCGCGTGCTGGTGCCGAAGACGGTGCACCCGATCTACCGCCGCGTGGTCAACACCACGGTGAAGAACCAGGGCATCGAACTGGTCGAACTCGAGTATGACGCGGTCACTGGCCAGACCGTGCTACCGGCCGATCCGGGCGCATTCGCTGGTCTCGTCATCCCGCAGCCCAACTTCTTCGGCGTGCTCGAAGACGTCCACGCGCTGACCGACTGGGCGCACGACAAGGGCGCCTTGGCCATCGCGCTGATCAACCCCACCACGCTGGCGGTGCTGGAAGCGCCCGGCAACTGGGGGCAGACCGGCGCCGACATCGCCGTGGGCGAAGGCCAGCCGCTGGGCGCGCCGATGGCTTCGGGCGGACCGTACTTCGGCTTCATGTGCTGCCGTCAGGAATTCGTGCGCCAGATGCCGGGGCGCATCGTCGGCCGCACCGTCGACCTCGACGGCAAGCCTGGCTTTTCGCTGACGCTGCAGGCGCGCGAGCAGCACATCCGCCGTTCCAAGGCCACCTCGAACATCTGTACCAACCAGGGGCTGGTCGTCACCGCCGCCACCCAGTACATGGCGCTGCTGGGGCCGCAGGGTCTGGCGAAAGTCGCCTCGGCCAGCCACGCCAATACGGTTGCGCTGGCCGACAAGCTGGCGGCGATTCCTGGCGTGACACGCGCGTTTGCTGCGCCGTATTTCCACGAAGTCGTGCTCCAAATCAAGGACAACGCAAAAGACGTGCTGCGCGCACTGCAGGCGCAGGGCATCCTCGGCGGACTGGATATTTCCGGCTGGTATCCCGAGCTCGGGCAGGCGATTCTGGTGTGCGTCACCGAAACCAAAACTGTTGCCGACCTTGACCACTACGCGCAACACATGGAACGTATCCTGTCGAAACGTCGCGAAGCACCGCCGTGCGCGTACAAGAGTTAGCTGGAGCTGAAAATGAGTGATGTGCCACGCGACAAGCAATTCTGGGATCTGGCTGATTCGTTTATTCAGCTGGCCAATACCCACCTGAACGAGGTGAAGCCCAGTCGGGTAAGCGCAAGTGCGCTATTTGCGGCAGCGCGATTCAATGCCTTCGTCATCACAGCGGCAACAGAGAGCAAGGCGCAGTTGATTGCAGAGAAAGAATCCGCAATCGCCTATTTTCTGGCGGAATACGAAAAAATGCTGCGCGAGAACATTGATGAGCACCTGGCTCGTTATGACAAGGACACCGGCGCGTAGGGCGCAATCGCTACTGCACCCTGCGTTTAATCGATTTATTCAAGGAGAGTTAATCATGGCAGTCACATTAGGCGGTACCCCCATCGATGTATCCGGCAGCTTCCCCAAAGTCGGCGACATTGCGCCGGATTTCAAACTGGTCAGCGGTGATTTGTCTGACGTTTCACTGGCTGATTTCGCCGGCAAGAAAAAGCTGCTGAACATCGTGCCGAGCCTGGATACCGGCGTGTGCGCGACATCGACCAAAAAATTCAACGATGCGGCGCTCAACGGTGCCGTGCTGATGGTGATTTCCGCCGACCTGCCGTTTGCGCAAGGCCGTTTTTGCACTGCCGAAGGCACCAAGAATGCAGTGACGCTGTCGACCATGCGTGGCGGCGCGGAATTCAAGCGCAACTACGGCGTCGATATCACCTCCGGCCCTCTGGCTGGCGTGACTGCGCGTGCGGTGGTGGTGCTCGATGAAAACAATAAGGTGCTGCATGCCGAACTCGTACCCGAGATCAAGCAGGAGCCGAATTACGACGCGGCACTGGCTGCTTTGAAATAAAAGGGACGAGGGGTCAGGATTCAGGGATCAGGGGTGGAGCGGCTTGGCTGCGCCAGTCCGATTCCGGTTTTTCCTGGCCCCTGAATCCTGAATCCTGACCCCTGAAAACCATGCTGATATTCGACCATTCTCGTCCCGGCCGCACGGCCACCTCGCAACTCCCCGCTGCTGGCGGCAACCTTGACGATCTGCCCGCTGCGCTGCGCCGCAAGGCTGCGCCGGCGCTGCCCGAGGTATCCGAGCTCGACGTGGTGCGCCACTACACGCGCCTGTCGCAAAAGAATTTCTCGATCGACACGCAGTTCTATCCGCTCGGCTCGTGCACCATGAAGTACAACCCGCGCGCGTGCAATTCGCTGGCGATGCTGCCGCAGTTCCTGGCGCGCCATCCAGCGAGTCCGGACGAGACGGGGCAGGGCTTCCTCGCCAGCATGTACGAACTGCAGGAAATGCTCAAAGACGTGACCGGCATGGCCGGCGTGTCGATGGCGCCGATGGCGGGGGCGCACGGCGAATTCGCCGGGGTGGCGATGATCCGCGCCTACCACGACGCGCGCGGCGATATGGCGCGCCGCGAAATCATTGTTCCCGACGCAGCCCACGGCACCAACCCTGCAACCGCGACGATGTGCGGCTACACGGTGAAGGAAATTCCCACCGACAGCACCGGCAGCGTCGATCTTGCCGCATTGAAAGCCGCGGTCGGCCCGCACACCGCCGGGCTGATGCTGACCAACCCGTCGACGCTGGGCGTATTCGAGAAGACCATCGCCGATATCCAGAAAATCGTTCACGACGCCGGCGGCCTGCTGTATTACGACGGCGCCAACCTGAACGCGATTCTCGGCAAGGTGCGTCCCGGCGACATGGGTTTCGACGTCATCCACATGAACCTGCACAAGACCTTTTCCACCCCGCACGGCGGCGGCGGACCGGGCGCGGGCCCGGTGGGCGTGGCCGAGCGGTTGTTGCCTTTCATGCCGATTCCGCTGGTGCTGAACGACAACGGCTTGTACCGGCTGGCGACCGAGACTGACCTGCCGCAATCGATCGGCCGCCTGTCGGCCAACATGGGCAATGCGGGGGTGTTGATGCGCGCCTATATTTATGCGCGCCTGCTAGGCGGCGAGGGCATGCACCGTGTCGCCGAATACGCCACGCTCAATGCCAATTATCTGATGGCGGAATTGCGCAAGGCAGGCTTTGATCTGGCCTTCCCCGAGCGCCGCGCCAGCCATGAGTTCATCGTCACGCTGAAAAAGCTGAAGGATGCCACCGGCGTGTCGGCCATGGACTTCGCCAAGCGATTGCTCGATTACGGTTATCACGCACCCACCACTTATTTTCCGTTACTGGTGCCGGAGTGCCTGCTGATCGAACCGACCGAAACCGAAAGCCGCGAAACGCTCGATGGCTTTATCGAGGCGATGAAAACCATCAAGCACGAAGCCGAAACCAATCCCGACCTGGTGAAGGGCGCGCCCTACAGTCTGCCGGTACGGCGGCTCGACGACGTCAAGGCGGCGCGCGAACTTGATCTGGCGTATCACGCTGTCGAATGACCGATCCGGTTAGCCCCTACAAGGGGAAAACGGGTTTGCGGCGTGTGTTGAATGCCGCCCGCTATACCTGGGACGGGCTGTGTGCCGCTTTCAAGCACGAGGACGCGTTTCGTCAAGAGGTGTTTCTGGCGCTGTTGCTGATTCCGCTGGCGGTGTATCTGGGCGGAACCGGGGTCGAGCGCGCGCTGATGATTGCCGCTGTGCTGGGCGTGCTGATGGTCGAATTGCTGAATTCAGCGCTTGAGGCGGCGGTCGATCGTATTTCGCTGGAACACCATGCGCTCATCAAACGTGCCAAGGATATGGGCAGTGCGGCAGTCATGATCGCGCTGGTTAACGTCGTGGTCGTGTGGGTTATGGTCCTGTTGGGTTAATTCGGCTGCACTCAAACCAAAAGCATGCCAATATGCGGGTGCTGCCTAAAGTTACAGGGTTTTCAGCCGGAATACATGAAGTGTTTTGCCTAAGCCTCTGATCGCGTGAATCTTAAATCTGTCTGCCTCCTGCTGAGTCTGTGCCATGCCGGTTTCGCTGCTGCCCTCGGGCTGGGCGATATCAGCGTGCGCTCGTACCTGGGGCAGCCACTGCATCTTGTCGTCCCCCTGATTGATGCCACGCCCGTGACCACCCCGGACTGCCTCAGCCTGGGGAGCAGCGCGGGCAGCATTGCCCCCTTGTTGCATGCCCAGTTGAGTATTGAACAGCTTGGCAGTCAGACGCTGTTACATATCCGCACGACCCAGAGTGTGAGCGATCCGGTGACGCAGTTCGTGCTGATATCCGACTGCGAGGCGCATCTGCAACGGGAGTATGCGGTGCTGCTCGACCCGCCCGTGCGGGTGGAATCGGCAGGCAGCCAGGATCTCCCCAGCGCAGCGACAGCAACGGCGTCCGCGCCGCTTGCGTCGCCCGCAGCAGCACCAGCACCAGCACCCGCCGCGCGCCGCCGTCAGGCGCATGTCAGGCGTGCCTCCTCGGCGCCTGCACGCGCGATTGCCACAAGTTCGAGCTTGCCCGCGACGCAGCCTGTTCATCCTGCGCCGGCAACGAGGCCGCGTCTGGTGCTGTCGGGCAAGCACGGGGGCGTCAGCGCTCCACTGGCGCTGCGTCTCGACACCACCCTGTCCGACCAGAGTCAGCCGCGTGCGGAATCCCTTAGCCCCACCGATCTGTCCGATGAAAATACGGCACTCAACCGTAGACTTGCGTATCTGGAAGCACAGTTGACGGCATTGCAGCAGCGCAATGCCCAACTTGCGCGCGCATCACGCGAGGCCATCCCTGTCGCGGTCACGCCGCCGCCAGCGAAGCCGCCCACCCATTGGCTGTTGTATCTGCTGGCCATTGGCTTGCTGGCGGGGGCTGGCGCACTGGTGGTCGGGTTGCGTCGGCGCCGTCGTCCGCAGACTGTCCATTTCGGAGACGATACATGGATGCAGCCGGCCACCCGCCCTGCGGATGCGTTTTCTGCAACGGATTCGGCGTCCATGTCGCCAGTCCCACAGCGGATGCCGGAAATGGCCGCGCCACCCATCGATGTGGGTACGGAGCTTAAAGAGGATATTCTGGATCAGGCCGAAGTGTTCATGGCTCATGGACACAGCGAACTCGCGATTCATTTATTGCAGGAGCACTTGCGCGAATCGCCGACCGAATCGCCGGTGCCGTGGCTGCTGCTGCTCGATCTGTTGCACCGTGCGGGCGATACCGCTGGCTATGTCGCAGCCAGCACAGAGTGCCGGCGTTACTTTAACGTCAACCTCGATGGCCGCGCTTTTTTCAGCGAAGGCGAAAATGGCCAGGGGCTGGAGGCCTATCCCCACTTGCTGGAGCAACTGGTGCACGTGTGGAACACACCGGACGTCAAGGCTTTTTTTGAGGATCTGGTTTTCGACCATCGCGGCGGCACCCGGATCGGCTTTGAACCGGGCGCCTATCGCGACATTCTGCTGTTGCGCAGTATCGCCCACGACACCCGGCCCTTACAGAAACCTGAGTAACAGGCTTCAGCAAACCGCCACCTTCCCTCCCTACTTCCTGCAAGCAGCAGTGCGTTGTCATGGCATTAACGCATTGTCGATTTTGTAGTGTTTGATCGTCTCAAATCGACCCTGAAGAGACGCTCGCCATTTCGAGAAGCGGACAATCAATTAAACAATCTGATTGAAATATGGTTCTCGTCAATTCTTGTTGTTTAGGCCACTTGGCTTAGGGAGAAATGGGCCTCCAGGGGCTTTTGAGCCACCAGGTGACCCCCATCCTCCTTTGATTCGAACCAAGCAACCCATTCCAGTATTTGCAACTGGTCCCCTCATGATTGTGCGGAATTCAGGCTGGCTGAATCCTTCATTTTCCTGCTTGATCATTTCGACTGAGAGAAAGCCATGCTTGGCTTTTTTTGCCACGTCGTCCGGAGAAGAAATTACGAGGTTGGGTAATCTAACTTCGGCGGGCAGTTCGCTCAATGGAATACGCTTCCATTCCTTGTTTCGGTATTTAAAAATCACATAGGGTGGATTGGGACAGCCCCATTTGGAGTAAGACTGTGAATTCACCGGGGAACCCAGCACATACGCTTTATCCCCAAACACTTCCACCAGCATGGGATTAAAGCTTGAACTGCCCACGTCATCGCTGTATTCGTCTTTCCAAGTGATGCGCTGGCTGGTATGCGGCAACGTAAACGTAAGGGTCTGCTCTTTGAATGGAGGGCTTTGCCCAAGCTCATGTCGACCGCCATAATCTACAGCCCGGTCAACAATTATCTTGTTGCCATCGTGGAGCAGCACTTCTTCTTTCCAGCTTGTGCCACCGAACCCGAATAACGATGCGCACACACTCGTGCTGAGCCCCAAGGCCAATACAAAGCCGATTGTCCTAGATGCCCTAAACAGCCAAAAGTTGTTGCTCACGTGACTCCCCCCATTGATGTCTATTCAAGATCGTTTGTATTCCGTGCGAGCTATCTTACTGGCCTGAGAGAAGGATGCGCAAAAACACCCAGGTGAATTCATGGCCAACGGCTGCTTTAGGGTCACATGCTAAATGACCGCTTCTGGCCGAAACCGGCAATCAGTACTGCACCACCATTGGGTCCAGGCTTCGCCACAAATACCAGGTGGCGACGGTACGCCAGGGCGCGTGGCGTTCGCCGAACCTTCGCAGGATTGTCGGGCTGGGACGCTCGCCGTCGAGGTAGTGCAGCGCGACTGCCTTTTGCAGTCCGATATCGTCACCGGCCAGATATCGGGGCGGCGCAGGCTGAAGATCAGAAACATTTCGGCAGTCCAGCGGCCGATACCCCGCACATCGGTGAGTTCGGCAATGACCGTCTCGTCGTCCATTTTTTTCCAGCGCGTTGGTTCGATGCGGCCATCGACGAAATGCCCGGCGAGATCGCGCAGGTATTCGGCCTTGCGGCGCGACAGCCCGCAGGCGGCGAGCGCGTTCAGTTGCAGCGTGGCGATATGCTCAGGGCGGATGGTTTGCGCGTAGCCGGCGAAACGGGCCCAGATACTGTCGGCGGCTTTAACCGAGATTTGCTGACCCACGATGGCACGCGCCAGCGTCTGAAACGGATCGCCGCGATTGGCGAGAATGGCGTCAGGGTAGTGCGCGATGAGGGCGGCCATCACTGGATCGGCAGCGGCGAGTTCGCCGCAGGCGGTTTGCCAGTAGGGAGGTGCCGCCAGCGTGCTCACAACAGGATGATGTCGTACTGCTCCTGCGGATAGCTGGTTTCAACCTGCAGCGAGACCGGTTTGCCGATGAAGTCGATGAGCTGGGCAAGGCTGCCGGACTCTTCGTCGAGGAACAGGTCGATGACGCTTTGCGCGGCGGCGATGCGGTATTCGCGCGCGTCGAACTGGCGCGCTTCACGCAGGATTTCACGCAGAATGTCGTAACACACGGTTTGCGCGGTCTTGATTTCGCCGCGTCCGGCGCAGGTGGGGCAGGGTTCGCACAGCACGTGAGCGAGTGATTCGCGGGTGCGCTTGCGTGTCATCTCGACCAGACCCAATGCGGAGAAGCCGCTGACGCTGGTGCGGGTGGGGTCGCGCGCGAGGGTTTTCCTCAGTTCGGTGAGCACCGCCTCCTGGTGCTCGACGTTGTCCATGTCGATGAAGTCCATGATGATGATGCCGCCGAGGTTGCGCAGGCGCAGCTGGCGGGCGATCGATTGCGCGGCTTCTAGATTGGTCTTGAAAATGGTGTCGTCGAAGTTGCGCGCGCCGACGAAGCCGCCGGTGTTGACGTCAACCGTGGTGAGCGCTTCGGTCTGGTCGATGATGAGGTAGCCGCCGGATTTGAGATCGACGCGCCGGCCCAGCGCCTTGGCGACTTCGTCCTCGATGGCATGCAGGTCGAACAGGGGGCGGTCGGCGCTGTAATGCTGCAATTTTTCGACTACGGCATGGGTATAGTTCTGCGCAAACTCGGCCATGCGCTGATAGGTTTCGCGCGAGTCGATGAGGATGCGGGCGGTGTCGCGGTTGACGAAGTCACGCAGCACGCGCAGCGACAGATCAAGATCCTGATACAGCAGGCAGGGCGCAACGCAACCACCCCGCGACTGGATGTTGGTCCACAGGCGCCGCAGGTATTCGATGTCGGCTTCAATCTCGGCGTCCGCGGCGGTTTCGGCCATGGTGCGCACGATGAAGCCGCCGTGGGAACCCTCCGGCATCAGCTGTTGCAGTTTCTGCCGCAACAATTCGCGCTCTTCCTCGCCTTCGATTTTCTGCGAAATGCCGATGTGGGTTTCCTGCGGCAAGTAGACCAGGTAGCGTCCGGCGAAGCTGATCTGGGTGGACAGGCGCGCGCCCTTGGTGCCGATCGGATCCTTGATGACCTGCACCATGATGGATTGGCTTTCGTGCAGGATCTGTTCGATCGGCCGCTCGGGTTCAGTGCCGTGGCGTTCTTCCCAGATGTCGGCCACATGCAGGAAAGCTGCGCGCTCCAGGCCGATGTCGATGAAGGCCGACTGCATCCCCGGCAACACGCGCACCACCCGCCCCATGTAAATGTTGCTGACGAGCCCGCGGCACTGCGCGCGCTCGATGTGCAGCTCCTGCACCGAGCCGAGATGCAGCACGGCGACACGGGTTTCCTGCGGGGTTACGTTAACGAGGATTTCTTCGCTCATGATGGGCGGATTCGCACACTCAGACGGCGAAACCGAAGGTTCTCAACAACACAGCAGTGCCATATAACGGCAAACCCATGACGCCGCTGTAGCTGCCGTCGATATGTTCGACAAATGCGCCGGCACGCCCCTGGATTCCATAGGCGCCCGCCTTGCCGATGTATTCGCCGGTGTCCAGATAGCGGCTGATGGTGAGGGGGCTGAGTTCGGCAAAGCGGATCAGGCTGGACGACAGGCACTGCTCCATCCGGCCTTCCTGCTTGACCGCAACGGCTGTGTGGACCAGATGCAGGCGACCGGACAGGCGCGTCAGCATGGCTTCGGCTTCGGTTCGATCTACGGGCTTGCAGAGGATGGTGCCATCGAGTTCAACCACGGTATCCGCACCCAGCACAGGGAAGCGCAGCACGTGGCGCGCATCCACCGCACGCCAGCCGCACGCGGCTTTTTCGACGGCCATGCGCTGCGCAAACTCGGATGCGGTTTCGTCGGCACGCGGGACTTCGACGACGTCCATGCGGCCCGCCACCGAGCGCAAGGGCAGCACGTCAAACGACACGCCGAGCTGCTTGAGCAGCTCGCGCCGGCGGGGGGATTGCGAAGCCAGATAGATGCGTTTATCAACCAACATGGTGAGCCTTTAGACCTCGCTTAATCCCGGTGGTAGGGGTGTCCCTTGATTATGCACACGGAACGATACAATTGCTCGGCCAGCATCACCCGCGCCAGCGCATGCGGCAGGGTCAGCTTCGACATCCCCAGCAGTTTGACTGCTCGTGTCTTGACGCTGTCGTCGAGCCCATCCGCGCCGCCGATGACAAACGCGGGCGACACCCCTTCCGCCATCCAGCCCTGCAGCCACGCCGCCAGCTCGCGTGTGGTCAGCTGTGCGCCGCGCTCGTCGAGCACCACCGGCACACAGCCCCCAGGCAAGGCGGCGAGGATGCGTTCGGCCTCAAGCTGCCGCGCCCGCGCGCCATCCTCGCCCGCCACGCGATGTCCCGGTTTGATCTCGCTCAGCAGCAGGGGCAAATCAGGCGGCATGCGCCGTGCGTAATCGTCGTAGCCTGCGTTGATCCAGCCGGGCATTTTGTGGCCGACGGCGATCAGGTGCAGCTTCACTTAGTGGTCAGCTTGGATATGCCGTGCGCGCGCCGCTTCGGCCGCACCCCAGAGTTCTTCCAGGTTGTAGTGCGCGCGTGTGGCGGGCAGCATCACGTGCACGATGACATCGCCCAGGTCCAGCAGCACCCATTCGCCGCTGTCTTCGCCTTCGGTGTTGCCGACATATTCGCCCGCTTCTTTCACCTTGACGTGAACGTGGTCGGCGAGGGCGCGTGTTTGACGGTTGGAGGTGCCGGTGGCGATGACCATGCGTTCGAACAGCGCGGTGAGCTTGCTGGTATCGAGCACGGAGATGTCTTGCGCCTTGACGTCTTCAAGCGCGGCGGTGATCAGTTTGATCTTGTCTTCAATTTTCATGTGGATGTATAGAGTTGATGTTGGTGAATGTAGTCGAGCACGGTGTCGGGCAGCAGGTAACGCGCGCTGCCTTGCCGTGCCAGGGTGGCCCGGATACGGGTGGCTGAAATGTCCAGCGCCGTCATCTGCTGCAGCAACACCGAGCCGGCGGGGCCAGTAGCCGACCCGTCAGGAACTCGGCGCTGCGATAGTTCATGTTTCAAATCCTCCGGCAGTCCGTCGGGCCGCATTAATTGTGCGCCGGGGCGCGCGGCAACGGCGATATTGGCCAGGGTGAACAACTGCCGCCATTGGTGCCAGCTCGGCATCCCCGTAAACGCATCGGCCCCCAGCAGCAGCCACAGCGGCTGTTCGTTGCCCAGTTCGGCGCGCAGCACAGTCAGTGTATCCACCGTGTAGCTTGGATCCGGGCGCCGTACTTCGCGTGCATCCACCTCGAAGCGCGGGTTGCCGGCAATCGCGCGGCGCACCATCTCCAGCCGGTGCGTCGCCGCCGTGCGTGGCACCCCACGGTGCGGCGGTTGCCCGGCGGGGATAAATCGCACCTGGCTCAAGCCGATTGCCTCGGCCATTTCCTCGGCCAGCCGAAGATGGCCGAAGTGAATCGGATCGAAGGTGCCGCCGAAAATGCCGATCGGCGGCATTACCTAGGCACGCACGTGGCCGTCACCCAGCACCACCCACTTCTGGCTGGTCAGGCCTTCCAGACCGACCGGGCCGCGTGCATGGATCTTGTCGGTCGATATGCCGATCTCGGCGCCGAGGCCGTATTCGAAGCCATCGGCGAAGCGCGTAGAGGCATTGACCACCACGCTGGCCGAATCGACCTCGCGCAGGAAGCGCCGGGCACGGCCGTAGTCCTCGGTGACGATGGCATCAGTGTGCTGCGAACCGTGGGTGTTGATGTGGGTCATCGCCGCGTCGATGTCGTCGACCACCTTGACCGCGATGATGGGGCCGAGATATTCCTCGGTCCAATCGGACTCCACCGCCGCCTTCAACTTGTCCGCCGCAATACCGGCGCCCTGCAGGATCGCCAGCGTTTCCGGGCAGCAGCGCATTTCCACGCCCTTGCCGGCGAGCATGCGTCCGATCTCGGGCAGCGCGGTCGCGGCGACGCCGCGCGCCACCAGTAGCGACTCGGTGGTGTTGCAGGTGCCGTAGCGCTGGGTCTTGGCGTTCTCGACGATCTTCACCGCTTTGGCGAGGTCGGCGCGGTCGTCCACGTAGACATGGCAGTTGCCGTGCAGGTGCTTGATCACCGGCACCCGCGCCTCGCCGGTGATGCGTTCGATCAGGCCCTTGCCGCCGCGCGGCACGATCACATCGACGTAATCCTTCATGGTGATGAGTTCGCCCACTGCTGCACGGTCGGTGGTTTCGACCACCTGCACCACTGTATCGGGCAGCCCGGCCGCGGCGAGGCCTTCGCGCACGCAGGCGGCGACCGCCTGGTTCGAGTGCAGCGCCTCGGAACCGCCGCGCAGGATCGCCGCGTTGCCGGATTTGAGGCACAGCCCGGCGGCGTCCGCCGTCACGTTGGGGCGCGCTTCGTAAATGATGCCGATGACGCCGAGCGGCACCCGCATCTTGCCGACCTGGATGCCGGAGGGGCGGTATTTGAGATCGGTGATTTCGCCGACCGGATCGGGCAGCGCGGCGATCTGCTCTAGGCCTTCGGCCATCCCGGCCACCGCCTTGTCATTGATCTGCAGACGGTCGAGCAGTGCGGCGTCGAGTCCGCTGGCGCGCGCGTGTTCCATGTCGAGCGCGTTGGCTGCCAGCAGTTTCGCGGCATCGCGGCGGATCGCCGCAGCGATGGCCAGCAGCGCGCGGTTCTTCTGGTTGGTGTCGGCACGGGCAATCGCGCGCGAAGCCTCGCGCGCCTGTTTGCCCACGGTCTGCATGTAGTCTTTAACGTCCATCATCTTTTCCCATTACCTGCCGGCTCAGCCAGCGTCATGCCCACACGCAGCAAGGTGTCCCAGGGATCGCCCACGCGCTCCAGCCCTTTGGCCTGGCGGTCGATCAGCGCCAGATCGGCCAGTGCGGATTCGACCCGGGGCAGGCTCAATCGTTTCAGCGCCCGCTCGATTTGCGGCGCACGCTGCTTGTCGCGTCCCCACAGCGTCCGCATCACGCCGGGCAGGCTGTCGCCTTGCGCTACAGCCAATTTTAACCGCAGCAGCAATTGCACCGCCGCCGACACCTGCCACAGGATGGCGGGCACGGCTTCGCCGCTGTCCTTCAGGTCGGCCACGATCTGCGCAAAGCGCGCAGCATCGCCGGCATACAGCGCATCGGCCAGCGCATCGGCCTCCAGCCGGCTGACATCGACCACCGCGTGTTCGACATCGGCCAGCGTCACGCTTCCCGGTGGCAACAGCAACGCGAGCTTGTCGATTTCCTGCTGCGCGGCGAGCAGATTGCCTTCCACCTGATCGGCCAGAAACGCCAGTGCGGCACGTTCGGCGCGCAAGCCCTGCTTCGCCAGCCGCCGCTCGATCCAGCCGGGCAGGGCGGTGCGGTCGATGGGTTTCGCCTCGACCACCACGCCGGTTTTGGCCAGCGCGGCAAACCAGCGGCTTTGCATCGCTTTCCAGTCCATTCCCGGCAGGCTGATCAAGGTCAGCGTGTCGGCGGGCAATTTGGCCGCGTAGGCTTCCAGCGCCTTGGCGCCATCGACGCCGGGCTTGCCGGAGGGGATGCGGATTTCGGTCAGGCGGCGTTCGGCAAACAGTGACAGGTTCTCGCCGCTGGCAAAAATGCCCTGCCAGTTGTAGCGCCCCTGCACGGTGTAGACGTTGCGCTCGCTATGCCCGGCCGCCCGCGCCGCCGCGCGGATGGCATCGCTCGCCTCCTGTGCCGCCAGCGGTTCGTCGCCCACCACCACGTAGAGCGCGGCAAGGCCACGGCTAAGCTGGTCGGGCAAACGTTCAGCGGAAATGTTCACTTGCTGTCAGCGGGCTTGATCGCCTGCATCCGCCGCACAATCCGTATTGCAGCGTTGTCGTCCATGTCGCGATACAGCAGTTGCTCCTCGGCGCCCTTGGCCAGCAGCAGCGAATCGTCGTAAGTCATTGTGCGGTTCAGCTCCAGCGTTTCGGGCACAGCCAGCACGCTTCCGCCCTTGCCGATGACGGAATAGCCGAGATTTAACGTCATCTGGTACTCGGAAACGCGACCGCCACCGGTCAGGGTGAGAATGGACTTGACGCGCTCTTCGTGGGTGATCTTGAGCACGGCCTCGGCTTCAGTTGCTGTCGCGGCCAGCTTGGTGGTCTTGTCGCTTGCCAGCATGCTGCGCAGTCGTTGCGCCACGGAACTGCCGCCGGGCGCGTCGATATACAGGCTGGCAAACGGCAAGCCGTCGTAACGGCGCAGCTGAAAACCGCAGCCGGTGGCCAGCGCGGCAGGAATCAAAGCGAGAAACAGGCGGCGGTTCATACGACGATGTTCACCAGACGGCCCGGCACCACCACCACTTTTTTCGGCGGCAGGCCTTCGAGATATTTCTGCACGGCATCGCTCGCCAGCGCGGCGGCTTCGATGGTGGTTTTGTCTGCCGTGGCGGCCACCCGAATCTGCCCGCGTAGCTTACCGTTGACCTGCAGCATCAGTTCGATTTCGTCCTGCACCAGCGCGGCCGTATCCGCCGTCGGCCAGGTCATGACCGCGCCCGGTTTGAGTTCAGCATAGAGCGCTTCGGCAATGTGCGGCACCATCGGTGCGAGCAGGATGGCGGCGGCTTCCAGCACTTCCTGCCGCACGCTGCGGGTGGTGGCGTCGTCGCCTTCCAATTTGGCCAGCGCGTTCATCAGCTCCATTACTGCCGCAATCGCAGTATTGAATTGCTTGCGGCGCTCGATATCGTCGCTGACCTTCTGGATGGTCTGGTGCAACTGACGACGCAGGGATTTGGCTGCATCGCTCAACTCGCCACCCGCGTAGGCGGCAACCGCGCCTGCCTGCAGGTGCTTATAGCCGGCCTTCCATAACCGTCGCAGGAAACGGTGCGCGCCTTCGACCCCGGCGTCCGACCATTCCAGGCTTTGCTCCGGCGGCGCGGCAAACATGGTGAACAGCCGCGCGGTATCCGCACCGTACAGGTCGATCAGCGCCTGCGGATCGACGCCATTGTTCTTCGACTTCGACATCTTTTCGGTGCCGCCGACGACCACCGGCGCACCATCCGTTTTGCACGTTGCAACGCCGTCGCGCAGTTCGACATCAGCCGGGTTGAACCAGATTTTCTTGCCGCTAGCGTCTTCGCGGTAATAGGTGTCGGCGATCACCATGCCCTGCGTCAGCAGGTTCTGGAACGGCTCGTCGCTGGAAACCAGGCCTTCGTCGCGCATCAGCTTGTGGAAGAAACGCGCGTACAGCAGATGCAGGATCGCGTGCTCGATGCCGCCGATGTACTGGTCGACCGGCAGCCAGGTGTTGGCGCGCGCGTCGAGCATGCCGCCGTCGAAATCGGGGCAGGCGTAGCGCGCGTAGTACCACGACGACTCGACGAAGGTGTCCATGGTGTCGGTCTCGCGCCGCGC
>JAAPAA010000387.1 GCA_012274165.1 Thiobacillaceae bacterium | reverse complement strand
GGTGCCGGGCGAGCAGGCGGGCCAGTTCGTCTTCACCAGCTCGCTCGCCACGCAGATCCTGAAAAACCTGCTGCCGCAGCTACAGCCGCATCTGTATCCGCAGCCGCCTGCGCCTGCGCCCGTGCCGCGCGCAGCCGAAACCGCCATTCCGGCGCCGGTACTGCCTGCCGTCGTGGCCCCTCCCGCCCCGCCGCGCCCGCCGGTGCAGGAAAAACCCGACGGTTCCAGCAGTCAGGTCGACACGCTGGTCAAAGAACCCGAACCCGCACAAGGGGGGTTCCCGGAGGATCTCGATCCCGGCATGGCGGCGCCCGCACCCAGCGCGCCTGCGCCATAAAGCCGGGCTGGAGATCGTGCACAAATCGGATATGCTGAAGCCATGTCGTCCCTCAACTTGAAAGATGTTCATCCCCTGATCCAGCACTCACCGGCCGATGCGGGCAACGTCAGCATTCCGGCGCTGCGGGTGCTGTCGGAAATCACCACCAGCCTGTCCACCGACGCCAATGTCGAACAGCTGCTGGGGCGTTTTCTGTCGACCATGATCCGGCTGGCGGGCGCGCAGGCCGGCGCGGTACGCGTCATCACCGACGACCGCACCCATCTGCGGCTGATCGGCTCGGTCGGCCTGCCGCCCGAAATGGTCGAGCACGAAACCATCGTCAGCGTCGATTGCGGGGTGTGCGGCAAGGCAGCACGCGAAATCACCACCAGCAGCTGGAACAACGTCGCCTTCTGCAAGAAGCAAGCGAACGACGCCTATTTCAGCAACACCTGCAAAACCGTGGTCGCGGTTCCGCTGATGCACAAGAATCAGGTCATGGGCGTGTACAACCTGTTTCTCGATGAAGGCCACAGCGTGCCCGAAGACGTGCGCATGCTGTTCCGTTCGATCGGCGAGCATCTTGGCATCGCGCTGGAAAACGCCCGCCTCACCCGCGAGAACATGCGCATCTCGCTGATGAACGAGCGCCAGATGCTGGCCAACCAGATTCACGATTCGCTGGCGCAAACGCTGGCCTACGCCAAGATGCGGCTGACGGTTTTGTCCGACGCGATGCGCCACGAGGATTACCCCAAGGCCAACCGCTATCTGGGCGATGTCGAAGAAGCCGTCGATCTGGCCTATGCCGACCTGCGCGACCTCATCACCCAGTACCGTGACCGCATCAACCCGCGCGGGCTGGTGCCGGCGATCCAGGAGCTGGCCAAGAGTTTCCGCAAGAAGGCCAATGCCGACGTCGATTTCCTCAACCTGGTGCAGGACGTTTCACTCACCCCCGACGAGGAAATCCAGGTCTTCCACATCATCCAGGAATCGCTCTACAACATCGCCAAGCACGCGCGTGCACGCCACGTCGTCATCACCTTCGATCTCGAAGACGGCCAGTACATCGTCAACGTCGCCGATGACGGCGTCGGCGTGCAACGCAAAAACGACGAGTCATCGACCATGGGCAAGAGCTTTGGCCTCACCATCATGCGCGAGCGCGCCGCCAAGCTCGACGGCAAGCTCAAGGTGGAAAGCCGCCCCGCTGGCGGCACCGTGATCCGCCTCGTGTTCCCGCAGCGGCCGTCCAATCGCACCCCATCCGAGAACGACCCGGCAGGTCGCAGCCTATGAGCCTGACCCGCATCATCCTCGTCGACGACCACACCCTGTTCCGCAAGGGGCTGGCCGAGCTGCTCGAACAAAGCGGGCAGATCGAGGTCACCGCATTCACCGGCAATCCGGGCGAGGTCAGCATGCTGCTGCACGCGCACCGTCCCGACGTGCTCATCCTCGATCTCAACATGCCCGGCACCGACGGCATCACCCTGATGCAGCAACTGCGGGCTGAGGGCTACAGCCTGCCGGTGCTCATTCTCACGCTCTCCGAAGCCGAGGACGATCTGGCCCGTGCCCTGCGGGCGGGCGCCAATGGCTATTTGCTCAAGAGCATGGAACCCGACGAAGTGGTTGACGCCATCCTGCGCGCGCAGCGCGGCGAAACCGTCGTCGCCCTGGCGATGACCGCCAAGCTGGTCAGGCTGTATGACCAGAAGGACCAGCGCAAAGGCTCCCTGCTCGACTCGCTGACCCCGCGTGAACGCGAAATTCTCACCCACCTGTCGCGCGGCGAGAGCAACAAGGCCATCGCCCGCACCCTCGACATCAGCCACGACACGGTCAAGCTGCATGTGCGGCATATTCTGGCCAAGCTGAATTTAACCTCACGCGTTGAAGCCGCCGTATTTGCAGTCGAGAACCGGGTCGCGCCAGGCGGGCGCGACAATGGCTAAGTCCATCACGTCATCCCCTCCACCCTCGCCCATACCTGAGATCGTTCGCGCCGAGCAGGTGCGCCTGCTCTTTACCAGCCTGCCCCTGTCACTGCTCACCACCCTCATTATTTCCCTCATTCTGGCGGTCATGCAGGCCGACATACTCGGACGGCCGCAGGTTCTGGGCTGGCTGCTGGCGATCCTGCTCGTCACCGCAACGCGCGCCGTTCTTGCGGTCAGCTACCGGCGGGCGGCGCCGGACATTGCCCAGAGCGAAACCTGGCTGTGGCGTTTCCGGATCGGGGTGCTCGCCGCCGGGCTGGTCTGGGGCGCAGCCGGCTGGTGGCTGTTCACGCCGAACGATCTCGCGCATCAGGCATTTCTCGCCGCCACCCTCGTCGGCATGGCTGCCGGCGCAGTGAGTGCGTTGTCGGTGGATCGGCCGGCGGCGTTCAGCTTCATCCTGGTTTTGCTGCTACCGCTGACGATCCACCTGCTGGGCGGAGACCACCCCCTTCAGTTCGCCATGGGCGCCATGGCTGTGCTGCTGGTGATGGGATTGGGCCTGAACGCGCACCGCATTCACCTCAACATCATCGAAAACCTCAGCCTGCGCCTTGCCGCCGAGCCGCGCGAGCAGGCGCTACGCGAAAGCGAGTCACGCTGGCAGTTCGCGCTGAACGGGGCGGGCGATGGCGTGTGGGACTGGAATACCCGGACCGGCGAGGTGTTTTTCTCGCCGCGCTGGAAAGCGATGCTGGGCTATGCCGACGCTGATATCGGCACCACTTTCGCGGAATGGGATGGCCGCGTCCACCCCGAGGATAAGGCGAGCTGTGACGCGGATCTCGAACGCCACACGCGCGGCGAGACAGCGGCCTATAGCCACGAACACCGCATGCGCTGCAAGGACGGCAGCTACAAATGGGTGCTCGACCGCGGCCAGGTGGTCGAACGTGATGCGGCCGGCGCGCCGCTGCGCATGATCGGCACCCATACCGACATCAGCGAACGCAAAGTAGTGGAAACGGCGCTGGCGGAAAGCAAGCTGCGCCTGCAAACCATCATCGAAGTCGAGCCCGAGTGTGTGAAGCAGCTCGCGCGCGACGGCACCCTGCTGCAGATGAACCGCGCCGGACTGGACATGATCGAAGCGGATACGGCGGAGCAGGTCATCGGTCAAAGAGTGACGGGGATCATCACACCGGCGAGCCGCAAGGCCTTTGTCGCCCTGACCAAGCGCGTATTCGAAGGCGGACAAGGCACTCTGGAATTCGAAATCGTCGGCCTGAAAGGCTCACGTCGCTGGCTCGAAACCCATGCGGTGCCGCTACGCGACACGCAAGGCCACATCACCTCGCTGCTTTCTGTAACGCGCGACATCACCGAACATAAAGCGGCCACCGAACGCATCCAGCATCTGGCGCACCACGACGTCCTCACCGGCCTGCCCAACCGCGCCCTGCTGCACGAGCGCCTGACGCAAGCCATCCATTTGGCGCAGCGGAAAAACGAACCGTTCGCGGTGCTGTTCCTCGACCTCGATCGCTTCAAGCACGTCAATGACTCCCTCGGCCATCAGGTCGGCGACCGGCTGCTGGTGGAAGTCGCCCATCGGCTGCAGACCTGCGTACGGGCAAGCGACACCCTGGCACGCATCGGCGGCGATGAGTTCGTGCTGGTGCTGGCCGATGTGACGGGTGCCAACACCACCGCTCATGTAGTACAAAAAGTGTTTGCCGTATTGCAGCAACCGTTCCTGCTGGAAGGCCGGGAACTCACCATCACCCCCAGCATCGGCATCAGCCTGTTCCCGGACGATGGCCGCGATGCAGACGAATTGATCCGCAATGCCGATGCCGCCATGTACCAGGCCAAAGAGGCCGGGCGCAGCACCTTCCATTTTTATACCGCCGACATGAATGCCCGCGCCATGGATCTGCTCGCGCTCGAAGCCGCGCTGCGCCGCGCCCTCGAACGCGACGAGCTGGTGTTGTTCTATCAGCCCAAGATCGAGCTGGCCAGCGGCCGCATGATCGGGGTGGAAGCGCTGATCCGCTGGCAGCACCCGGAATGGGGGCTGGTTCCCCCCGCGCGCTTCATCCCGCTGGCGGAAGAAACCGGCCTGATCCTGCCGATTGGCGACTGGGCGCTGCGCGAAGCCTGCCGCCAGACGGTGGCGTGGCGCGCCCAGGGGCGGTCGTTGACAATGGCAGTCAATCTGGCTGCACGCCAGTTCCGCCAGCCCGATCTGGTCGCCAGAGTGGCCGCGATTCTGGCCGAAACCGGACTCGAGGCTGCCGCACTGGAACTCGAAATCACCGAAAGCGCGATGATGCACAACCCGCAGCAGGTCACCGACACACTCATTGAACTCAAACGCATCGGCGTGCAAATCGCCATCGACGACTTCGGCACCGGTTATTCCTCGCTCGGCTACCTGAAACACTTCCCGATAGACGTACTCAAAATCGACCAGACATTCATCCGCGATGCACCCACCCATACACACGATGCCGCCATCGTACGGGTCATCATCGACATGGCGCGCGCCCTGAATTTGCAGGTTGTCGCCGAGGGGGTGGAGACGGCGGCCCATCTGGATTTTGTGCAGAATCTGGGGTGTGACCTGGCGCAGGGTTACCACTTTGCCAAACCCATGCCGCCAGACGAGTTGATCCTGCTGAGGTAACGCCGCCGGGCGCCCCGGACAGCCGCCTGCCCCGCCAGTTCAAGCCATGGTGGAGATCAGCGCCAGCATGGGCATCGCGCAGTCGTCCTGGGTTATTACTTCAGCCGGCCGCTCAGCGCAGTAGCGCTTAAGGAATGGGTGCTCAGTGGCCGGCCGCATTGTTCGAGGCCGCGCACCTGGCAAGCCTGGCGGAACAGGATTTCCCTGCCTGCACACAAACAAGCAGCTTACGCTCCCGCTGCCTTCAACCAGTCACGCCACAGTTCGAACAACGCTGGACTGGCTGACGCCACCACCGAGCGCTCCCAGATATTCGCCGTGTCGAAGCTGCCGCTCAGGCTGGACAACCGTCCGCCAGCCTCTTCCAGAATCAGTGCGCCCGCAGCGTAGTCCCACAGCTTTTGCCCGCCGTGCACATAGATATCGAAGCGGCCTGCGGCGGTGTAGCACCAGTCCAGCGTACTGGCGCCGAAGTTACGCTGCGACGCATACGGTGGCCATGAGGCCAGCCGCCCGGCTAGCTCGCGCTTGATCCGTTTCATCTCCACCCCGGCCAGCGCGCGCTTGAGTTCGGTGGCCGGGGGACGCAGCGGCAGCGGGGTGCCATTGAGATGCGCGCCCTTGCCGCGCTCGGCGCTGAACATTTCGTCGGCGATCGGATCGTAGATCACCCCAAGCTGGCGTTCGCCCTTGTAGAGATAGGCGACCGACACCGCGAAGTAAGGCACCCCGGCGACGAAATTGGAGGTGCCGTCGATCGGATCGACGCACCACAAGCCATCGCGCCCGGCATTCCAGGCGTCATGCTGCTGCTGCTCGGTCATCTCCTCGCCCAGCACCGGCACATCCTTGATCAGCGGCAGCGCAAGTTCGAGCGCAGCCTGTGTCGCGGAATCGGCCACTGTAAAGAGGCTGCCGTCAGCCTTGTGGCTGGACGCCACCTTGAGAAAACGCGGGGTGACTTCGCGTTGCGCGACTTCACGCACCAGGGATTTGACTTGCTCGAGCATGATGTTCAGTTCCGGTCAGGTGCGCACGCAATAACAATAAACAAATTCCTGCTCCTTGCCCGCCGGGGTGTGATGGATTTCGGTTTCATGTCCAAGCAGGCGAAACGGCGCGCCAAACTCGGCGTGCAGCGCATCGGGCGCGTAACGCATGACATCCAGTCCGGAGCACTGCAGGGGACCCTCGGGGCTGAATGCGGCGACGATGACATGCCCGCCGGGCTTCACGCTTTTGAGCACCTGCGCGACATAACGCGCGCGGTCAGCGGGATCGGTCAAGAAATGAAACACCGCGCGGTCATGCCAGACATCGTATTGCGCGACAGGCAAGCTGGCCCGGGTGATGTCGGCGGCGATCCATTGCACCGCCTGCGCGCGTGCGCCGAGGCGTTCGCGGCTGGCCGCCAGCGCGGATTCGGCGAGGTCGAGCACGCTCACATGGCGATATCCTGCGTCGAGCAGACCATCCACCAGCGTCGACGCACCGCCGCCCACATCGATGACGTGCGCCTGCTGATCGGTGCAATTTTTGATCAGGCGCAGCGATGACGCGGCATGCGCTTGAAACCAGCTGACCTGATCGCTGGCCTTGTTGCTGTACACGTCTTCCCAATGCTGCTGGTGATCGACCATGTCATGCCTCCTTCCACTTGATCGAGCAGCCCATGCTGGGAATCTGCTCGGCGGGGCCTTGCTGGGTAGCGGCGATCTGCCGCATCGCCGCGAACAGATCGCGGCGTGCATCATCGGGCGCTGTTTCCTTGCGCGACGCGTCAAACCGCCCGCGGTATTGCAATTCAGAATGACGGTTGAAGCCGAAAAAGTCTGGCGTGCATACCGCGCCATACGCCTGCGCCACCTGCTGCGTGGCATCCATCACATAGGGAAAGGGAAACCCGCATTCCAGCGCCACGCGCTTCATGTTGTCGAAGCTGTCCTCGGCGTAGTCGGTCGGGTCGTTCGACATGATGGCGATGGCGTGAATGCCATGTTGTCTGAGTTCGGCCAGATCACGCACCAGCCGCGGGCGGATCGCCTTCACATAGGGACAGTGGTTGCAGATGAACATCACCAGCAATCCATTGGCGCCCATCGCGTCGCGCAGGGTCCATAGCCGGCCATCGACACCGGGCAGGCTGAAATCGGGGGCTTTCCAGCCAAAATCACACACGGGAGGGGTGAGGGATACCATGACGCGCTCCGCAAAATATTCAGGCAACCCCGGCATAATAACAAGATGTCCCTACCGCGCTTTTATCTCGACCAGCCGCTCGCTCAGGGCGCCCGTTTCAACCTGCCGCCCGGTCCCGCGCGCCATGCGGCGCGGGCGCTGCGCCTGGCTGTCGACGACAGCATCATTCTGTTCAACGGCGGCGGTGGCGAATACACCGCGCGCATCGAGCGCATCCAGAAAGACGACGTGGCGGTCAGCCTCACCGGCTTTGTCGACATCGAACGCGAATCGCGTTTGCGGGTGATGCTGGCGCAGGGAATTTCGAGCGGCGAGCGGATGGACTACACCCTGCAAAAAGCGGTTGAACTCGGCGTTGCGGCGATCCAGCCGATTGCCGCCAAACGCAGTGTGGTCAAGCTGGCGGGCGAACGCGCCGACAAGCGGGTGGCGCACTGGCAAGGCGTGGTCGCCAGCGCCTGCGAGCAATGCGGGCGCAATCAGGTGCCCGCAGTCAGCCCGCCGCTGACGCTGGCCAGCTGGCTCGGCCAGACGAGCGGGCGGCTGCTGTTTTTATCGCCGCTCGCCGACATGCGACTGGCTGATCTGCCCGCCCCCAGCGCAACCGACTGGCTGGTGGCGGGCCCCGAAGGCGGGTTCGAAGCCGACGAAATCGCCGCCCTGCACGCGGCCGGCGCGATCCCGGTGCGCCTGGGCGCGCGCGTCCTGCGCACCGAGACCGCGGCACTCGCCGCACTCGCCGCCATGCAAACCCTGTGGGGCGATTTCTGATCCCGCAAACAGGCGTAAAAAAGCCGGGGCTTTTCCCCGGCTCAGGGTGCAGTCCGGCTTACGGCCGCAGATAGGCGTAGCCCTGCTGCTGGCGCCGAATGATTTCCACCACGCCAGCCGGGACATACCCCACCTTGCTGTTCATGTCTTCCTTGTTGAGCTTCTGGCTGTGCATGGTGTTCTGGCACGCCATCACCTGCATCCCCGAGTCGACCGCTTCATTGACCCGATTGGCCACTTCGGATTCGGCTTTCAGCATGCCGATGCCGGGGCCAAAAGCAACGATTTCGATGTCGGCATTGTCCTTGCCCAAGTCATGCTGGATGTTCTGGGCGTTGTTCAACGCCAGATTCCAGGTTGCCGGGTCGTTGGTGCTGACCTGAATCACCACTTTCGTCTTGTCGGCGGCCAGCGCGGTGGCCGGAAGCGCCAGCGCGCCCATCATGAGGGCGCCGCCCAGCAGCACGCCCATCATCTTGCTCGTGTATTTCATGTCTCAACACTCTCTTCAGGGATGGTCAACATCGAAAATGATGGGCGCATTCTTGCAGGGTGTAAATAAGCATTAAAGCCTATCCAATTTATTCCGTTTATCTCTCGAACCGTATGGAGTGCCTGCGTTTCGCAGGTCTTTTCTGTATCCTTCATGTTCACATCAAACAACCCGTCCAGGCCTCCCTTGAAAGACACGACCGACTTCGTCCACTGGTTTCGCTCAGCTGCACCCTACATCCACGGCTTTCGCGGCAAAACGTTTGTGATCGCATTCGGCGGCGAGCTGGTGGCCGACGGCGATTTCGTGCAGCTGGCGCACGACGTCAACCTGCTGAACAGCCTGGGCGTGCGTCTGGTGCTGATCCATGGCGTGCGGCCACAGGTGGAAGCGCGGCTGAACGAAAACGGCACCGCGATTCGCTATGTCGAAGGCTTGCGCGTCACCGACGACGCCGCGCTGGCGTGCGTCAAGGAAGCCGCCGGCACAGTGCGGGTCGAGATCGAAGCCCTGCTGTCGCTGGGTCTCGCCAACACGCCGATGGCCGGCGCCGGCATCCGCGTCGCCTCGGGCAATTTCGTCACCGCGCGGCCGCTGGGGGTGCGCGACGGCGTCGACCTGCTGCATACCGGTGAGGTGCGCAAGATCGACGCCGCGGCGATCCGCCGACGACTCGACCAGCACGACATCGTGCTGCTGTCGCCCATCGGCTATTCGCCCACCGGCGAAATTTTCAATCTGAGCCTGGAGGACGTCGCCACCCAGGCGGCGATCGAGCTGGCCGCCGACAAGCTGATTTTCCTGATGGACACCGAAGGCGTACCCGACAAGGCGCGCACCATCCACAACATCCTCACCGTCAACGAAGCGCGGCTGGTGCTGGACAAAGCCCGCAAGCTGCCGGAAGACGTCAGCTACTACCTGCCCTGCGCCATCGCCGCCTGCACCGCTGGCGTCAAGCGCGCCCACCTGATCAGCCGCCACCGCGACGGCGCGCTGCTGTCCGAGCTGTTCACCCGCGAGGGCGTCGGCACGCTCGTCACGCCGGCGGCGCTGGAAACCTTGCGCGCCGCCACCATCGACGATGTCGGCGGAATACTCGGCCTGATCGAGCCGCTGGAACGCGAAGGCATTCTGGTGTGGCGTTCGCGCGAGCGGCTGGAAATGGAAATCGAACGCTTTCTGGTGCTCGAATCCGACGGCGTCATCGCAGGCTGTGCCGCGCTGTATCCGTTTCCCGAAGAGCAGGCGGCCGAGCTTGCCTGTCTGGCGGTAGCCGCAGACTTTCGCGGGCGCGGCTTTGGCAACCTGTTGTTGGCCGAAGCCGAACGGCGTGGCAAAAAGGCTGGTTTCAAGCGACTGTTCGTGCTGACCACCCGCACCGAGCAGTGGTTTGAAGAACGCGGTTTCGTCGACAGTGGCCCCGACCAGTTGCCGCATGGCAAGCAGGTGCTTTACAACTACAAGCGTCGATCCAAAGTACTCGAAAAATCCATCTGATACTGGATCAGCCGGAGCCTGCGATGATCTATAACAATAAGCGTTTCCAGCCGACAGGCCAGCCAGGGTCTATGGGTTTAGCTCAGCTGGCACGCGGTTTCTTTCTGCCCATTCTCTGGCTGCTGCTCGGCCTGCTGGTATTACACCCGGCCGTAGCAGCTAACGTGCCGCCCCTGGTGCTGGGCGTTTTCCCCAACACCACCGCCAAACAAATCGTCGAAACCTATCGTCCGCTGGCCGACGCCCTGGAAAAATCACTGCGCCGGCGCGTCGAAATCTACAGCGCACCCGATTTCAAAACCTTTGTCGAACGGACGCGCCAGGGCGAATACGACCTGCTGCTCACCGCCCCCCATCTCGCCTGGCTGGCACGCCAGGACGCCGGCTATCGACCCCTGCTCAAATATACCCAGCCGGTACGCGGGCTGCTGGTAGTCAAATCCACTTCGCCTTACCGTGAGCTGGCGGAGCTGCGCGGCCACAGCATTGCCATTGCCGATCCCCTTGCGGTGATCGTGCTGGCCCTGCAGGCCGAACTGGCCGGAGCGGGACTCAAACCCGGCATCGACTACCCGATCATCAATGC
>JAAPAA010000386.1 GCA_012274165.1 Thiobacillaceae bacterium | reverse complement strand
GTGCTGGAGCCTCTCTATCAGCACTATGCCGACCAGGTCCGCACCGCTCCGGTGATTCCGACCGATGAGACGAATGTAATGCTCTTGTTGCCGCCGGAGATTCCGGCAGCCGGTGATGATCCCAGGTCGCAGCGGATTCACGAAGTACTCAGCACGGCCCGGGCGACAAACAAGTCGCACGTTTCGGCCCGCATGTGGGTTTATCGCAGCCTGGGACTGGCGGGCGCGAACGTGTTCGACTTCACCGTATCCCGGCATCGCGATGGCCCGGCGGACTTCCTCAAGAACTTCACGGGCACCCTCCTGGGAGATTGTTACACGGGGTTCGAGTCGATCGTACTGGCCAGCGAAAGCCGCATCGTGCGGGCGGCCTGCCATGCTCACGCGCGGAGGTACATCTACGAAGCGCGGGACTATCATCCGCGCGATGCCACGCAGCTGCTGGCCTGGGACCGGCAGTTGTACGACGTGGAGGATCAGGCCCGCGGCAAGAGCCCGGAGGAAGTGCTGGCTCTGCGCCAAGAACAGAGCGTGCCGATTATGAACCAACTGCGCGAGTGGCTCGATGGCGAGGCCGCGCGGTCCGTGCTTCCCAAGAGTCGGCTGGGGGAAGCGGTGCGTTACCTCAAGAATCAGTGGGAGCCGCTGAGCGTGTTCCTCCGCGACGGCCGGGTGCCGATTGACAATAACGAAACAGAACAATTAATGAAGCAGATCGCCACGGGTCGAAAAAATTGGCTATTCATTGGCAGCGTGGAGGCGGGCTACCGCGCGGCCATCCTGCTGACCATCGTCAGCACGGCCCATCGATACCACTTGGACGTCTGGCTGTACGTAAAGGATGTTCTGGACCGCCTGCTACGCGGCGCAACAGACCTGGCCTCCCTCCGCGCCGACCGCTGGGCCCAGAGCCATCCCGAAGTGATTCGACCCTACCGCATCGAAGAAGCCCGCTACCGGGCCGACGCCAAAGCCACCCGTCGCGCCCGCCTCCGCTCGCTCGAACGCAAACGCGCTTCGCGGAAATAGCCTGCGAGCCGATGCCCCGCCGCTAGCTCCGCCCACGCCAAGCTGGATGGCGGTGTTGGGCGCTCACCATATTCGTAGTCAACTCGCTGACCATGGCTTTTGGTAGCCTTGATGGGAACGCGTGTTTCTTTCAGCAATGTAAGCGGGCACCACTGCCATTGGCGACTTGGTCGGCGCGGGGCATTTCCCGGGTGTAGGTTTGGTCGGGACAATTTTGTCACGTTCAACTATCACGGCGGAGATCCAGGCAATGACGCGTCGACTTGATGTTCAGAAGCGGCAGCAGTGGGAGCAGCGATTCGAGCGGCATCGCGCGAGCGGATTGACGGTCGGTCGCTTTTGCGCGAACGAACGCGTGTCGGTGAACACGTTCTACTATTGGGCGAAACGCCTCGGGACGCCATCTCGCCGGCCGCAAATCGTTCGGGCTCAGAAGTCACGGGAGAGAGCGCCCCAACGAGTTCGGCAGACTGCTGCGCCGTGTTTGGTCGCGGCCGGGAACGCCGCTGTGGTTCTCTTTCGCTTGAATGCGGCAGTCGAGGTGTCGGTGCCGGCGGACTGCCTGGACGTGATTCGCTGCCTGGCGAACTGTGTTCAGCACGCGCCGGCGGAGCACAGTAATAGGTTCCATGAGTTGGTGGTCGCCCCTCGCTAGCGGAAAGCCGGAAAGCGAATCCATGCAGCCACTCTCACTCCTCGCCCCACTGGGACAGACCAAAATCTATCTCTATGCCAAGCACGTCGATATGCGTAAGAGCTTCGACGGACTCCACGCGTTGATCCAGTCGGAATTCAAACGCGACGTGCGCTCGGGCGATCTGTTTCTCTTTCTCAACCGCCGTCTCGACCGGATGAAGCTGATGCATTGGGACCGAGATGGGCTGTTGATCGTTTACAAGCGTTTGGAGCAAGGGACCTTTCAGAGACCCTTGTGTCCTGCCGACGCCGACCACGTCGTCATGGACGCCACCGATCTGACGCTCCTGCTCTCGGGGATTGAACTCACGAGTGTGAAACGTCGCCGGCGATACTCGTTCGATCCCGCCCTACCAGCGCCGCTCGAACCGAGCGGCTCTTAAAAAACACGCCTCAGGCATCACAAAAACTATTTCCAGAATTCTGGTCGTTTTCAGCGCGCTACCTCTGGCGCTTTTTGCAGATCTCGCTATCGTAGGCAAGATGCTTGAGTCGCCAGACCTTCCGAACGATGTGCAGGGGTGCCAAACGCTCCTGCAGACCCAAGCCGCGATCCTTTCGCAGCAAGCTGCCACCATCGCGACGCTGGGAAGAACGATCGAGGAGCAGGGCCTCGAAATGGAGAAGCTGCGAAAGCTGCTGGGCCAGTTCGTCAACGGCCAGCGGAGCGAGAAGCGCATCATCACCGGTCCGAATCAGAATTGGTTGCCGTTTGAAAGCAGCGAAGAGTTCCTGGCTGCTCGCGCCGAGGCGGAGGCGCAAGCGGAAGCGATCATCCAGAAGTACACGGTCGAACGGATAGTCCAGAAAAAGAAACCACGCGACGAATCACTGCCCAATCACCTGCGACGGGAGGAGCAGATCGTCGGAGGCGACGCCGAGCTGCAGACCTGCGAGCTGCACGGCGAGCGGACGATCATCGGCTATGACACGACCGAGACGCTGGTCCGCAAGCGGCCCGAGCTGTACGTGCTGGTGAGGAAATATCCCAAGTATGCCTGCTCGGGTCATTCCGGCTGCGGGATTCAGTCGCCGGAACGCCCCACCTCGCTGATCGAAGGCGATCGCTACGACACCAGCGTGGCGGCCACGATTATCGAGGCCAAGTGGTTCTTTCATCTGCCGATCTATCGCCACCAGGACCTGTTCGCCAGCAGCGGCTGGACACCCGGCCGGTCGACGCTGCTCAACATCGTCAGCCAGGTCGAGTTCGTGATCTCGCCCTTCATCGCGTTCATGACGCGCCTGGTTCAGCAGGATATCGGCGTCGGCCTCGACGAAACCAGTTGCCGGATGCTGCTGCCCAATGCGATTCCGGCTGCGATTGCGGGCGACCTCAAGAGCCAACGCCTGGCGGAGAAGGTCGCGGAAGCGCGGGCCAAGGGAGATCACAGCTTGCTGGCCAAGATGTGGGTTTACTCGGGCCTGCATCTAGCACTGTACAACATCTTCGACTTTCGCGTCTCGCGACATCGGGACGGCCCCGACGATTTCTTCCGGCACAGCCGCTGCAAGGTGCAAGGAGACTGTTTCTCAGGAAACCGGAGCGTCGTGATCCACAGCGACGAACGCTTGCAGTTTGTGGCCTGCTGGGGGCATGCGCGTCGCAAAGTCGTGGAGGCGACTACGTACCAGCCCGAATGCGAGATCTTGCTGGGGATGATCCAGGCTTTGTACGACATCGAGACGCGGGCCAAGGAACTGACCTGGCAGGATCGCCAGACCCTGCGCCTCCGCGAGTCCACCTTGATCTTGGCCAGCCTGCAGAAGTGGCTGGAGAGCCGGCCGCTGCAAGAGGTGCTGCCCAAGAGCGACTTCGCCGAGGCGCTACGATATTTGCGCAACCACTGGGAGGCGCTGAACGTGTACGTGAGCGACGGCCGCATCCCGATCGATAACAATTCCGTCGAGCAGTTAATGAAACAGGTCGCCATGGGTCGTAAGGCCTGGCTATTTGTATGCAGTGTGGCAGGGGGCGAGCAGAGCGCGAAAATGATGACCTTGGTGAGCAGCGCACGCCGGCATGACCTCGACGTCGAACTCTACATCAAGGATGTACTGGACCAGTTGCTCGCGGGCTCCACGGATTACCAACGCTTCCTGCCCGACGTCTGGAAGCAGCAGCACCCCGAGGCCATTCGCGTCTATCGGGTTGAGGAGCGGCGCGACAAAGCCGACCGCAAGCAACTCAACGCGGCCCGCCGTCGCCTCGCGGCACGCCAGGGCCGGTAACCTCGCGCCGCCGATCTTCTCCGCCGCAATGGTGCCGGTGTACGCTTACGCAACAGCAGCGGCTTGTTGATGCTCGGGCGAGCCGAGAAGTCGAACTCGTCGAGCAGCTTATGGGCCGGGAAGCGGGCGGATTTGAGCCGCCGTTCCGCCGCCTTGCGTTCCCGTTCGATCAGCTCCAACTCACAGAGTT
>JAAPAA010000385.1 GCA_012274165.1 Thiobacillaceae bacterium | reverse complement strand
TGGCAGCCGCCATGAAACAGGCGGCTTACGCCTCGGCGTAAAAGTCCGGCTGCCTGGTCAATGTGGGCAGGCAGCTGGAAGACGTCGTCAATATTCAGGAGTGCGATATGAGCGCAATCAGTGCAACAACCGAAAATTTAAGTGAAATCCTGTCAGGCGATGATGTCGTCCTTGCATCCAAAGAATCGCCGGCCGCCGTGTCTCGCGCCCGGCGCACGCCCTTGCTCGAAACCGAATCGGGCAAACGCTTCATCGAAGGCGCGGTGAACCTGGTCAAGGCCGCTTTTCCACCCTTGCTCGGCATCCTGTTTTTTGTCGCGCTGTGGGCCTTGATCGCCAACACCAACAAATCCATTCCCGGCCCGGTCGAAACCTGGGCCTCAGCGGTGGAACTGTTTTCCGATCCGTTCTATGACAATGGCCCCAACGACAAGGGCATTGGCTGGAACATCCTCAACTCGCTGTATCGCGTTGGCCTCGGCTTCGGCGCGGCAGCAGCGATCGGGATTCCGCTCGGCTTCATGATCGGCCGCTTTGATTTTCTCAACCGCATGATGTCGCCCATCATCAGCATCCTGCGCCCGGTGTCGCCGCTGGCCTGGCTGCCGATCGGCCTCTTGGTGCTGCAAAAAGCCGAACCGGCGTCGATCTGGGTGATCTTCATCTCCAGCATCTGGCCGATGGTGCTCAACACCGCCGCCGGCGTGCAGCGCATCCCACAGGACTACACGAACGTCGCCCGCGTGCTGAATCTGTCCGAGTTCAAGGTGTTCACCAAGATCCTCTTTCCGGCGGTGCTGCCCTACGTGCTGACCGGCGTGCGCCTGTCGATCGGCGTCGCCTGGCTGGTGATCGTCGCCGCAGAAATGCTCACCGGCGGCGTCGGCATCGGCTTCTGGGTGTGGGACGAATGGAACAACCTCAACGTCGCCCACATCATCATTGCCATCTTTGTCGTTGGCATAGTCGGGCTGCTGCTCGAGCAGATGCTGATGCTGATCGCAAAACGCTTTAGTTACGACTGATAGGGACCAGTGATCAGGATTCAGGGGGCAGGGAATGTCGCTTCGCGTCTTCTCAAAAAAGCGCGGCCGCAGGCTGCACCACCCCTGATCCCTGGCCCCTGAATCCTGACCCCTCGAAAGGAAAAAACATGCAAAGCTACGTCCAGATCGAAAACGCCTCGATGGTGTTCAGCACCAAAAAAGGCAAGTTCACAGCGCTCACCGATATCAACCTCAAGGTGCAACAGGGCGAGTTCATTACCCTGATCGGCCACTCGGGGTGCGGCAAGTCCACCTTGCTGAATCTGGTGGCCGGGCTGCTCGACGCCACCGGCGGCGTGCTGCTGCTCGCCAACAAGGAGATCAAGGGGCCGGGCCCGGAACGTGGCGTGGTGTTCCAGAACCATTCCTTGTTGCCCTGGCTCACCTCGTTCGAAAACGTTTATCTCGCGGTGGAAAAGGTGTTCGGCGGCAGCGAAACCAAAGCGCAACTGAAGGCGCGCACCAGCGCCGCGCTGGAACTCGTTGGCCTTACGCACGCCGCCAACAAATTGCCGGGCGAAATCTCCGGCGGCATGAAGCAGCGCGTCGGTATTGCCCGCGCGCTGGCGATGGAACCGAAAGTGCTGCTGATGGACGAGCCCTTCGGCGCGCTCGACGCGCTGACCCGCGCCCATCTGCAGGACGAACTGATGAAAATCGTCGCCGCGACCAAAAGCACCGTCATCATGGTGACGCATGACGTCGACGAAGCGGTGCTGCTGTCTGATCGCATCGTGATGATGACCAACGGACCGGCCGCGACCATCGGCGAGATTCTTACCGTCGATCTGCCACGCCCGCGCGAGCGTCTGAAACTGGCGCACGAGCCGAAGTACCACGAGCTGCGCAGCCAGGTGCTGGAGTTCCTTTACAGCCGTCAGATGCGACCGAAGGAGGCCGCTTGACCCACGTCCATGTCAGCTGACACGTCCTTACGCTGGAAGCAGTATCGCGGCGACCCGGCCATCCGGGGCGGGTTGTTCGAGCAGTGTCGGGTGCGTTCGGCGATGGACGACCAGTTCAACGAAACCTTCGCCCAGATCGAAAGGCTGATGTGCCAGCACGGCGTATTTCACGCCAAGCTGCACTTTTCCAGCAGCCGCGCCACGCTGTGGCTGTATAGCGATCCCTGCCGCTATCGGGTGCTGTCGGTGGACGAGTTGCTGACCGCCACACCTTGTCAGGCTTGTCCATCGACGCATTACCCGCTCGACGCCATCGTCGCGGCGCAGCAGATCCGCCCGGTACTGGAAATGTTCCGCACCCTGCGCTTTTCGGATGAACAGCTCTACCTGCGCTCGGGCTCGCTCAATCTCATCAACGGCCTGGTCGGGCTGAATTTTTCGTGCGACGGCAGCTACTACCTGCCCGCCGCCGAGTTTCTGGCTTCGCCGCTGGCGCGCTGGTTCGGCCAGTGACGCACCACGATGACGGTGAGCCATCGCGCTTGAGCCACAAGCCAAAAACAGGCACGATGAAGGCCGTCCGTACGAATCATTCCATGCCATGACTTACTGCGTCGCCATCAAGACCGACAGCGGACTGGTTTTCGCCTCCGACTCGCTGACCAATGCCGGCATCGACAATGTCAGCACCTATTCCAAGATGCACACTTTTGTGCAGCCGGGCGAGCGGATGTTCGTGCTGCTGGCGGCGGGCAACCTCGCTACCACCCAGAGCTTGGTCAAGCGCCTGCGCGACGACTGCAGGCTCAGCAACGACATCTGCCTGTCCACGGTCTATTCGATCAGCGACGCAGTCGATTACATCGGCACCGTGTCCACCGAACTCCAGCACACCCAGGCTGCACGCGCCGGCAACACAAGTTTCGAAGCCACCTTCATTTTTGGCGGACAGATCGCCGGGCAGGCGCCCGAGCTTTACATGATCTATCCGCAGGGCAACCACATCCACGAATCGGCCGCGCATCCGTTTTTGCAGATCGGTGAGACCAAATACGGCAAGCCCATCCTCGATCGCGTGATCCGCCCCGACACGCCGCTGGAGCAGGCTGCGCGCTGCGCGCTGGTGTCGATCAACTCGACCATCCGCTCGAATCTGACCGTGGGCCCGCCGGTCGAACTGCTGATCTACAGCGCGGACGCACTCAATGCCGGCCGCCGCCTGCTGTTTACGGAAGACCACCCCTACTATCGCGCGCTGGCCAGCGCCTGGAACGAAGGCCTGCGCCAGGCGCTCAACAACCTGCCGCCGTTCGAATGGGAAAGCCAGCCGCAACCGCTGCAGGTCGTGGCGGCGAGTGGTGGTGGGCAGATGCAGGGCTAGGGGCGGGAAGCGGTAAATCAGTCATTCAGCGATCTCCTAAACATCATGGTGATCTCTTTAAACAGTCTCGTTTAAACCCCGCCCCAGGGTTCGGGCAAGAAGTAGCGGTCGAGGATTACTTTCGCAATGGCCGGTCCTCGGCCATTGCGGCCGGTGGTGTCACCTCAGCTGAATGACCGGTGTCGCGCAGGTAGCCGACGTTTAGGGGTACGCCACCTGAATGGCCGCTTGTATGGTTGGGATGGTGTTATCGGCTTTGTTCTGCAACAGTGAAGAAGCCGGGGTGGAGGGGCCAATGGCCGCATCTGCTTTCCTTTTGGAGAAACAGACTTCGAAAGAATTCCCCCACCCACACCGCCAGCGTCGATGAGGAATCTAGCGGCTTTGACCGCCGATTTGACCGCAAGCTAACGCAGGTGTGTTCCACCCCAACGACCTAAACCTTAGACATGGGAGATACATCATGCAAACCCCATCTGAAGTGCTCAACATTGGCGCTGATGTCGCCAAGGACGAGATCGTGGTGGCCTGTTCGGAAGGAAGTTTCCCGGTGCGCAAGATCGCCAATCAGCGCGCTGCCGTACGAGGCGAATGAGCACAGGGACTAAGTAATGCTGGGTAAGTAATTTGACACTACCCTTCAGATTCAAACTTGATCCTGCACTGCATGTAAGAACAGGTCTGAACTTCCTTATAACCGGATCAGAACGATGCATTACCCGCCGAGTGTCTGATCCTGGGTTTTAAACCAGGCGAGTGCGCGCTCAAAATGCTGCGGATCAAAATCTGGCCAATATTCATCAATGACATAGAAATCTGCATAAACCGATTGCACCGGCAGAAAACC
>JAAPAA010000384.1 GCA_012274165.1 Thiobacillaceae bacterium | reverse complement strand
TCACCAGGAGGACGCCCCACTCGTTCGAAAGTGCCGCTTGAAGAAAGTCAACTTCACCCATCTTGGTCCGTGACGAAATGGACCAGCACTTCAGACCAGCGTCAGAAGCACCTACGTCCTCGTGAAGATCGTGCACGGTTACGAGGTCAGGATGGGAGGCCGCATTCGTCAGCGCTTGAAGCGCGTTCTTGATTAGTTGACTGCGAGCGGTTGCAATCTCTATTGCATTCCCTTCCCCCTGCAAGAGGGCCCCAGAGACAATCAGTTCTTCCGCACTCGGCCCGTGAAAGAGCAAACGACTTCCAACTGTCGATTGCTCCCAGTCATCGGGAACATCGAACTCAAAGCGAAATCCACGCTTTGTCACTATCTCGTCTTAATCTCAGTAACGGGAACCCCAAATCGTCGCTCTATTTCCGCAATTTTGGCGGCAGTCCAACCTCGACCTGTCTTGAGATCGAAGCCTCGAATTGCAACACCCTTCAAGTACAAGACCGCATCGAGTCCCAATGACCCACCTGCGCGCCGGCTTGCGGCTCCGCCGTTGATATTGCGGAACTCTTCGACTCCAAAACTGATCGGGCTTCCCGCTGCACTTGTGGCTCCGTTGACGCCATTGTTTACGCCCTCGAAGTCAACGTGAGCGCGTGTGCCAAACCGCCCCTGTTGCCTAGAAACGCCGGCAGCACTCGCTCGCAGATCAGCCATCGCGGCATTAAACCTGAGCACAGCTTCGCCTTCAGCCACCGTGTTGGGAACAGAACTGATGCCACGCTCCGCTGCCATGTATCCCTTGAAGCCGTTAGCAGATGCTGTCGTCCGGCTCGCTGCGCTCTCTTCAAGTGCGCCCATCACGCGACTACGAATGGCAGCTTGCTCAGAGGCGCGCGCGGCCGCACCTTCTTCCAGCGCCGCGGTCCGCTGAGCGAACTCGCCAAAGCCACTGACATCACGCGCAGCCCGGCTTGCCTCGACGTTCGCCAGGACTCTCGCTCTCAGATCCGTTTGCTCTGCTGCCGCGGCCGCTGCCCCCGCTGATGCCGTCACCCGACTCTCGACGACGACAACTCCCTTGCTGCCTGGAGCCAGCAGCAGAGCAGTGTCGAAACTTGCGCCTCCAATCGCCTCACCGATGCCTTCCGGGCCCAACTGTGCAGCGGCAGCAACGACATCGCCGGGATTCGTGATGCCGTGGTAGAGAAGTTGACCGCTCTCAGCTATGTGCGAGCCTGCGCCCTTAACCATCGATCCCATGTCATCGAGCGCTTCCCGCTTCTGGTCAAGCGTTCCAAACTTCAGCTTGTAGTCAAGCTCGACTGCCTTCACACCGAGCTGGAAGATGCCAGCGCCAAACCCATAGCCAGCTTTCGCAACACCTTTTCCGAACCCATACACACTCTTCGCTCCATCGGTCACGTAGTCGATCGCCGCGTTACCGGAGGGATCTACAAAGAACGTCGGGTTGTCGTTCGCGTAGAAGTACCGATGCAGACTGGGCGGGTCGTCGATGGTTCCGAGGAAGGAGTCGGCCTGCGTGAATCTGGCCGTGAACGGGTCGTAGTAGCGCGCCTTCGCGTAGTAGAGGCTCGCCTCCTTGTCCCAGTAGTGGCCGGTGAAGCCGAAGCGGTTGTGGCTCGTCTCGAGTTCGCTCGTGAAGCGGTAGTTTCCCCAGGCATCTTCGGAGCGGTTTAGGGGGTCGGCCGACGCAACACCAAACGGATGAGCCTCGATTCCAGCCGCGAGCTCGCACAGAGCCACACACGCAGATGCCGCGATCCTGCGCTCCTCCATCGCCCTCAGTTGCTGCGTGAGTGATGGCAGATCCATCTCCGGCGCCGCCGCGAATGGATCGGCGTTCTTGAATACTCGAGACGCCGGCGCATCCAATGGCAGCGATGCTCCAGCAGCTGCCGGCGCACCGAAAGCCCAAAGCACCGCGAGCAGCGCGGCAACCATCGGGGCCTTCTCGGTCTTCACGTCCACGGCGAGAATTGTACGTGGCTTAAACAGAGCGCGGACGCCTCTTCAGCTGTTCTCTTGGATGCCGCTTCTCAATCATCTTGCTGAGCTCGCCGGTCACGACCTTCGTATAGATGGCCGTCGTTCCGATGCTGGAATGACCGAGGAGCTTCTGCACGTGGGCGATGGACGCGCCACCTTCAAGGAGATGCGTGGCAAACGAATGCCGCAGGACGTGCGGGCTCACGCGGATGCCGATACGGCGACCCGCCTGTCTGACGGCAATGCCGATCGACACGGAGCTGAGGCGGAATCCACCGCGGGCGAGAAACAATGCGCCGGCGTCTCGTCGCTCAGCGAAAACCGCCCGCGAGTCCATCAGATACGCCTGCAGCGCGTCCCTTGCGCGGCCGAGGACGGGCACGTAACGATCCTTCTTGCCCTTGCCGTTCCTGACCAGGAGCGTGCCTTCGCGGAGGTCGATGTCGGACAGGTCGAGGCGCGCGCATTCAGACAGCCGCAGTCCGGTGCCGTAGAGCACT
>JAAPAA010000383.1 GCA_012274165.1 Thiobacillaceae bacterium | reverse complement strand
GTATCGCGTCTCATGAACGACGATGATGCATGGAGGATGGCATCGTCGCGGGCCCAGACCTTCATCCGTGAACGCTTCTCGGCGGCGGCCGTCTGGTCGGTGCTCGCCGACAGCATCGATTCGAGGCCTTACCCCGACGTGGATGCTAGGCGCGTACTGCTTGAGTCGAAGCGAACCCGATAGGGAAGGTGGCCCAGAACAGGATGCGCGGAAGGCAACAGCCTTATCCAACGGCAAGTCCGCTGCTGCGCGCCAGTTCGCTTCCCGCCCGACTGCCCGGTGACCACCTGACGCGATCGGCTTGACCGCACCCAAGGATCATTTGCCCGGGCTCGGACGGTTGCCGCAGGGCGACAGCCTTGAGCCGGAGCGATGTCGCAAAAGTCGCGGCGCTGACGGGCGGTTGTGCGCCGGCGTGCATGCAGGTGGGGCATCGAGCGATGCATTATCATCCCGGGTCCGAATCGGCGTGCTCATCCTGTCATCCAGCAAACGATCCGGCTGTGCAAAAGCGGTTTCTGGGCATTGGCCCGGTGGTCCGTAACGACCCACTTCCCGCACCACGATGTACTTGGCGACCCCCTCAAAAGTCCGGAGTCAATGATGAAGAGCCACACCATCCATGCTGTATTCATGCTGTTGTCGTTGACGGGGCTGGCTGCGTTCTCGCAACCGGTGCCCCCGGCCGACAATACCGACAAGGATCAGGCCACCAGCCCCGTCGCCGCGACGCAGGAAAAGGCGGCGGCAAATGCCTCCCATGCCGAGGAAGGCGTGGCATTCTCGGTCGATCCCGCGAACGTGTACAGCTGTGAAGGTCGCGATCGCACCACGTCTGTGGTCAAGTGGAATGTGCAGCGGCCGGAAGTCAAGGCGATCAAGGTCCTGATCAGCGATGCCTCCAATCCGGAAAAGAAGACGCTCGCCATGATGGCTCCGATAGGTGAAGCAAAGACCGGGGATTGGGTGGTTGCCGGGCTGCAAGTTGAACTGGTGGATGCCGACTCGGGCAAGCAACTCGCGATCCACACCGTCACTGCGCTGCCCTGCAATTAAGCGATGGCCTGGCGGGCCGGGGACTGCGCATGACAATCGACGATGATGCGCCCGACCGATTGAGGGGTGGCTTGGCTGCGGTGCTCTGCATCATGCCAATCGTCACGACCTTGGTAATTGCCATGGCGGTCGATGCCACCCGGGCTGCATTGATTGACGCAGCCCCCTTGCTCGGGCGCTATGCATGCGTCGTTTTGCTTCCGGCCCTCTCGCTTTGGGTTGTTGCCCGGCTGGTCAGGCGGCCGATGGCCGCGGCCAGCGTTGTCGCCGGAACGAATGCGGTCGCATTCGTTGCATTCGCGGGCATTGCGCAAACCATGGCCTTCATGCTGCTGCTATCGATCGGATTGTTGCTCGGTACCTTCATGCTGAGAAATCCTGTCGCGTCGCCGGGCGCGAGGTTCACCGCGATGCTGGCGGGTTTTGGGGCCATGGCAGGATTGGTGGGCTGGGTGCTCCCGCTGCCGATCCATTCCCTGGCGATCTACCTTTCGATCGCGGCCATGTGCATGTTTGCCGGGCGGCACAGGTTGTCGATGGCAACGCGGCCGATGATCCAGGCCTGGTCCCAGGCGGCCATCGGGCAACCTCTGGCATCTTGCTTCGCGGTCGCAGTCATCGGCTTTGCGGCAGTACTCACATGGCTGCCAAGCCTCAATCCGGACGACAACTCTGCCCATCTGTTGTTGGCACACCAGCTGCTTGCCGAGTCCTACTACCGGATCGATGTTTCCAGCCAAGTATTCGCTGTTGCGCCGTGGCTGAACAATGTCCTGCACGCGATGACGTCCGTGTTGGCGGGTGGCGAATCGCGCTCGGTCATCGGTCTTGGCTGGCTGGTGGCGGGATGCGTGGGCGCTTACCGACTGGCCAGCCTGCTTGGGGCACGCGGCCCGTATCCATGGCTTGCTGCAGCACTCTATGCGAGTCAACCCCTGGCCGCGTATTTCGGCATGACACTGCAGGTCGATGGCGCGTCGGCGGCCGTGCTGCTCCATCTTGTGGCCTGTTGCATCGAGTTGCAGCGCGACAAGACCTGGTCTGCGTCGCCGTGGCTGATCGGAAGCCTGTGCGGCATGCTGGCGGGATTGAAGATCAGCAATGGACCGTATCTCCTCCTGCTGGGCGTTTGGCTGATCTGGCATCACGTTTCGGCGCGGGAGCATCGGCGCTTGTTCTGCTTGCTGCTGATTGCGGCCGCGGTGGCGGGCAGCAGCTATTTCTACGCGACGTTGATCACTGGCAACCCGCTGTTTCCCCTCTTCAACGGCGTGTTCAAGTCGCCTTACATGGCTGCGCTGAATTTCAGCGACCAGCGCTGGCACGCCGGTGTCGATTTTCGCTCGCTCTGGGATATCACCTTTTCCACGCCGCGATACATGGAGTCCTACGTTGGCGCCGCTGGCCTGAGCTTGCTGGCATTTCTGGGCACGTGGCTCGTCTCGGCCATGTCGGGGGGGTGGCGGGCTGCGCTTACCCTGTTTGCCTTTGCGTCGGGGCTCGTGATTTTTTCCCAGATTCAGTACCTGCGCTACGTGTTTCCCACGATTGCCTTGCTCTGCACACTGGCAGTGGTCACGATAGCCGCATTGCCGTCCCGGAGGATCGGGTTGATCAGCCTGACGGCATTGATTGTCGTTCAGTGCGGACTGATCCGGACGACAAGCTGGATCGTCAGTGCGGGGGCGGCGGAACAATTGCTGAGGGAGGGACCCCGCGCGATCCTGGGCGTCGAGCAGACCTACGTTCCGGAACGAGCTCTGATCCGCAGCCTCGATGGCACTGGCCGGGCCTATTGCTTGCTGTTCGCAAATGCGTCCACCTCGTACGTTGCGTTGGCGCCGGGCAAATCACTCGCCATCGGTTTTTACGACCCGCGCATGAAGGCGCTGGCGACTGCGGCGATTGCCGATCCGTCGGGGCAACGCTGGAAGGAAGGGATCGAACGCATCGGCTTCACGCATGTCGAATTCCGTCCCGCAGAGGCGATGCAGGGCCTGCAGCCCGCGCTGGAGTCGCTCGGGTTCATTCCACTCGATCGGCGTGGCGAGTCGCAGGTGTGGTACCGCCCCGGAGCAGATGCAGGCAAATGCCTGAATGGCACCATTGCGCCCAGGAACGAAGCGCACCGCCTCCTTCACTGATTTGAAAGCCGTCTGGCCACCATCGATTCGGGAAACGCGATCGCGTGATGCACACCATCCAGTCATATTTGACGAAGAAGCACGACAATTTCCTTTTGTTGCGGATCATCGCTGCGCTCATGGTGATCTACGGGCACAGCTTCGCGCTGGCACGTGACATCGGAACCCGGGACATGTTTCTGGTGCATGGCTGGCCGTTCTACAGCGGCGCCATCGCGGTCATGATGTTCTTCGTGATCAGCGGCTTCATGGTCTCGGGCAGCTACATCGCAAGGGCGGACTTGCCAAGTTTCCTCACTGCCCGTCTGTTGCGGATCGTGCCGGCCTTCTTGTTCGTGCTGGTGGTTTCCGCCTTTGTCGTCGGACCGTTTTTCACCAACCTGGACGCCGCTGCATATTTCCCGTCGGCGGATGTGCGCCACTACATCACCAGGAACCTGGCGTTCTCGTCGGAGATGGCCTGGACATTGCCGGGTGTATTCGCCGACCACAGGATGACTGCGGTCAATGGTTCGTTGTGGACACTGTCGGCGGAAATGCGGATGTACCTGCTGGTCGCCTTCCTGGGGGTATTCGGGTTGTTGCGCAACTGGCGGCTGGGGACTGCTGTGCTGGTCGCACTCATCGTGGCGGGCATCATGCATCCGC
>JAAPAA010000052.1 GCA_012274165.1 Thiobacillaceae bacterium | reverse complement strand
ATGATGCGCAGGTTCACCTTGCGCTCCTTCACGGCGCCGATGCGCCGCACGGTCTTTTCCTCCAGCAGCTTGAGCAGCTTGGCCTGCAGCGAATGGTCGATCTCGCCGATTTCGTCCAGGAACAGGGTGCCGCCGTCGGCCATTTCCACCAGCCCGGTCTTGCGCTCCCTGGCGTCGGTGAAGGCGCCCTTCTCATGGCCGAAGAGTTCGGCCTCCAGCAGATTCGAGGGGATCGAGGCGCAGTTGATCTCGACAAAGGGAGCCTTGTGCCGTGGCCCGTCAAAATGCATGGAGCGCGCCACCAGCTCCTTGCCGGTGCCGGTTTCGCCCACGATCAGCACCGCCGGCAGGTCGCCGCCGGCGATGCGCCGCTCCGCGTCCAGCACCTGTGCGATGGTGTTCTTGAGTTCTTCCATCGCCCGCGAGCTGCCGATCAGGGCGCTCACCCCGGCGCCGCGCGCCTGGCGGTCCTGATGGAATTGCAGCGCCTCCTCCATGCGCGTGGCACCCACGGCACGCTCCAGAACCAACTGCAGCTCGGCCAGCGCCACCGGCTTGGTCACGTAGTCGAAGGCGCCGGCCTTCATGGCCCGCACCGCGGTCTGGGCGCTGTCGTCGCCCGTCATGACGAGACACTTGACCAGAGGGTTGGCCTCGCGCAGCTTCTGGATCAACTCGATCCCACTCATGCGCGACAGCGTCTGGTCGGTCACCACAGCGTCCGGCTGCACGGTTTCGCAGAGCGTCAGCGCCTCTTCGGCCGAGCCGCAGACCTCGACCGCCCAGCCATTGCGCACCAGATAGGTGCTGACATTGCCTGCCAATATCTCGTCGTCCTCAACCACCATGACTGTGTTGCGCATGTGCCTAGGCCTCGTTAATGCTGAATTGCAGCCGCACCTGCGTACCCGCGTTTTCGCCGCTTGCGGTCCTGTTTCGTCAAGACAGGATTTGGCGCAAGTCGTGCGTGCAGTCCTCGGCACTTCGCGCATGGCGGATAACCCGCGCGCAGGCGCCCTTCAGGGTCAACGGGGAAAGACAGCGTGGATTGGTCCAGGGTGTGGGAGTCTCCCGTCTGATCGCCAATCCTCATACAGCTGTATGACTTGGATTCGTCAAGACGGGTTCACCGCGCGCTTACGCAAGAACGGCTCCATCGACACGCATTGCCAACTTCTCCTGTATCGCTCATGAGATGGGCGAAGTTGTAATGATAGATTTTCTATCTTGTTAGGGGAATAGGGTAAACCAGAATGACCAAACTTGGGTAGCGCGGTTGCAGTCGTCATCGGCGCAAATGGTTCTCGCGCGGTGCTGGCGCGGCGCTGACTGGCCGGCCGGGCCGGTCTCTGCTCGCGAAAACGTGCCCCCCAGCAGCAAAACCGTTACCTGCACCTACGCCTGTTGTCGACTTCCGGCCACCGAAACGCGCCGTAGTGCTCCATCCATTGCGGGCCGGCGGCCCAAGCTAGCAGTGCTCAGCCCGCTTAGAACGCGCAAGACGCAGGACGCAGGCCGCGCTCAGTGGCTCAAGGAAGTGCCGTAGGGCTTCCGTTGCCAGCATCCGTTCCGGAGCTGAGCCTCTTCCCGGGAATCTCCCTCCGTAGCGCAAAGCGCTTCGTTGGAAAATATGTCAAGCACGCGACGACCGCCAGCGTCAGCGGAACCGTTTGTAAGACTCGCGGACGACGCCAATGATGAGCGCAGAGCCCAATTTCTCTGTGGCGAAGCTCGGATTGAGAGGCTTGAGGTAAGACATACCTGAATCAATAACCAGTTGCTTGAAAGTCGTCTTGCCCGCCACATTCTTGGCGATCACGTAGTCGCCATCAATAGCTTCCATTTCTGGCTCGACGATGAGGATAGAGCCCTCCGGAAAAGAGTTGTTCGTGTCGCTTAGCATGCTGTCGCCATGCACCCGCAAGGCAAACGTGTGGCGACGAACCTCAACATTTACCGGGACCTTTTCCAGTCCCTCTAGAGGTCGAAAATTATCGATCTTGGTATATTCCCCAGCTTCTACTTCGGACACGAGTGGGACTGTGCCGCGATTGTCCGGGCTAGCGCTGCTGACGTTGGAGCCACTCACCAATTCTCCAACGGAAATGCCAAGTAGCTCCGCCACTTTCGGTTGCGTCTTCCGGTTTGGAGCTGTGCCGTTTGCTCTTTCCCAGTGTTGTACGGCCGCGCGGGACACGCCCACCGCGTCCGCAAACTGCTGTTCTGTTAAACCAAGACGCAGTCGACCTTCTCGGATAGTTCTCTTCATTGATTAATCATAGCGCAGGCTTCAGCGGCACGTGCCCTGGCTTCAGGCTCGCGGTTGCTCACCACGCCGAAGTCTTGTGACACAAGCGGGTGCATATAGGTCCAGCGGAACTACTCTCCAAGCCGAGGTGATGCCCGAGAGCCTAGACGGTGTAGCCCAAGCATTACAGCTCGCAGACGGTGATCGCCAAGCTGCGTCCTGCTGCGCTGCCAGCATGGTAGCGGTCACATCTTCACCCGTTCGGTGGACGCGCTCTTCCTGCGCAATCGCGGCGATATGTGCCCGCTACCACTTCGTGCGGGGCGCTGGCCGACTGAAGCGGTTCTTCAAGCTTGGCGGAACGAGGGACGTCATGACAGCCAACGACGAGGTCTTGCTCGACGGCCGACGCCCATGTCATAAGTTAAGTCTGCACGCTTTCGGGCGAGGCGCGTGCGTTGAGCGCCCGTCCTGTGCGTCCTAACAGTGCGCGGCGGCGCCACTTTGCGACGGCCGAGAGTCTGCATCACCCTGGGACTTGTCCTACGATCAATCATTCGTCCCCCTCCGGCAGACCTGGGCGCATTACGAGAACGAATTGGAGCGCCCGCTTTCCGGCGTTGAAGTCAGGGTTTCGGAGGACCGCGTTGGGTCGAGCCGCGACGGCTGCGAGGTCTCGGAGCGGTCAGCCGAATCGCCCAAATTTCGAATGCCCGCAGTGGAGCGTCGATCTCGCCGGCACGTCCCGGCCACTTGCCGTTCTTGGTGAACGGCAGGTTCGCGGTAGCCAGATCCAAGTTCTCTGTTTGGATCGTTGAACCAAGTCGATGACCCAACGGTACCCGAACTGCAGCTGAGGCTTCGTCGCAGGATTTGACGATGACAGCGATCAACTCCTGTGAACCGGCCCACGGCTCGGTTTGCCCCGAAACGATCGCGGAACGCAAGCCCTGACCAAGCCGTGGCTGGCGCCGCGCCGACGCCAGGGGGTCAATCGATCAATTCGCCCGAACGTCGGAGGGCGCTCTGGCGCCGTTCCTCGTCCCTGGCGGTTTCGTCCATGCTCTGGCGCACGAACTCTATGTGTGCGCGCGCGGCCCGCGCCGCATCCTGGGGCTTGTGCTCGCGCACGGCCTGCCAGATGGCACGGTGCTGGGCCTTCAGTTGCTCCCAGCGCGGCGGGCGTGCATGCAGGTGCGCCAGGTTGTTCGACACGTGACCGTGGATGACCCGCATCAGACTGGATGCGAGGTGACCGATCAGCACGTTGTGGGCTGCCTCGGCGATCACCTGATGAAAGGCGACGTCGGCGTCGATGCAGGCGGCCAGGTCTTCGCCAGCGTGGGCCTCGTCGAGTTTCGCGT
>JAAPAA010000051.1 GCA_012274165.1 Thiobacillaceae bacterium | reverse complement strand
GTCTATGGCAGTTCGGGAAGGAAATCCGTGGCCGACCAGGTACCGCGTCGGCGCTTTCAGCCATCTCGAATTGATCTACACGACACGCCGAATCGCCCGAGCTCCCGCGACTTGGTTATTCAAACGCGGAACTGCAGATGTTCACTACCTCCTCCAGGGACGCAGGGCATCGATGGTCGACTACCTCTCTCGGCATCCCGTGACTGGGCTCTTGGTCGCGAAAGACGATCGGATCCTGTTCGAGCACTACCAATACGGGCGAAGCGATGCGGATCGCCTGCTCGCGCAGTCGATGACAAAATCGATCGTCGGAATGCTAGTCGGCATTGCCGTGGCGGATGGCGCAATCGAATCGGTCGACGACATGCCTGAGAGGTACGTTCCGGAGTTCAAGGGCAGCGAGTACGGCTGCACGCCCATGCGGGATCTCCTTCACATGTCTTCCGGGGTCGATTTCGGCGAGCAGCGGGACGGCGGCCGCGACCTGAATCGCCTCTGGCGCGACATGGTTCTCGGAGCGGGAATCCCAAGGAAGGGCACGGTGAACAGCATCACACAGTTCAAGGTGCGAAGCGCGCCCCCGGGCACCAGGTTCCGTTATGCGAGCGTCGAGCCGGACGTGCTCGGTTTCCTGCTGTCTCGTGTGCTCAAGACTTCCCTGTCGGCCTATCTTCGGGACAAGGTGTGGCATCCCATTGGAGCGGAGGCCGAAGCTACCTGGCTGCTGGACGCCGAGGGCCTGGAAGTCGCGCACTTCGGATTCAGTGCGGTGCTTCGCGACTACGCGCGCATTGCTCGCCTACTGCCATGGGATGGCGCCTGGAATGGCAGCCAGCTCGTTCCTGCGCAATGGATGATCGACGCAACGTCGGTTGGACGCGAGCCCGGCAGAACCACGGAGGAGCTTGGCTACGGTTATCTGCTTTGGCTGCTCCCCGGGAAGCGACGGCAGTTTGCGCTGCTTGGCCAGAATGGCCAGCGTATCTTCGTCGATCCGGCTTCCAAGCTTGTGATGGTCCATACGGCGCTTGAGGAAAACCGCGAGACTTTCCGCGTGTGGTCTGCAGTCGTGGACCAGCTCGCATAGCGATGTCCGCTTCGGGTCGAAAGCGCCTGGTGATTTGGATTCAGCGGCTTCTGTTAAGGGTTGTCGGGCACCTGCCCGCGCACGCGGCAATGCGGCGATCAACGCTGGCCTGAGGGCAGGTGTCGGACAAGCCTCGAGGGAGGAAACCGCGGCGCTGGCCTCACGACGAGGGCGGCAGTTCCTCTAGCGGGCCGATCACCTCGCGCAGGAGATCAGTGGCCACGTGGGCGTAGGTCGACGTGGTCTCCAGCTTCTTGTGACCCAGCAGCACTTGGATGACGCGGATGTCGACCTTGCGCTCCAGCAGGTGGGTGGCGAAGGAATGACGCAGCGTGTGCGTGATGACGCGCTTGGTGATGCCTGCGGCCGCGGCGGCGTCGTGCACCGCGCGGTTGAGCTGTCGTGCGGTCAGCGGCTCCATCGGATCCATCCCCGGGAACAGCCAGCCGCCGGGCAGCATCTTGCCCTGGGCATGGCCGACGCGCCACCAGGCGCGCAGCCGCTGCAGCACCACCGGGCTGAGCATGGCGTAGCGGTCCTTGGCACCCTTGCCCTGCTCGACACGCAGCGCCATGCGCTGGCTGTCGACGTCGCCGACCTTGAGCCGGCAGACTTCGCTGGCGCGCAGACCTGCGCCATAGGCCACCGACAACACCGCTTGGTGCTTGATGTTGCGCGCCGCGGCGATCAGCGCAGCGGCCTCCTGCATGCTCAGCACCCCGGGCACGGTGCGTGGCAGCATCACCGGCTGCATCCTGGCCATCAGCTCGCCGCGGCCCAGGGTGATCTCGAAGAAGAACTTCAGCCCGGTCAGCGTCGCGTTGAGCGTGATCGGCGAGGTGCCGGTATCGACCAGATGCAACTGGAAGTTGCGCAGATCCTCCACTGTGGCGGTGTCGGGCGAGCGCTTGAGGAAAACAGTCAACTTGCGAACAGCGCGAATGTAGCCTTCCTGGGTTCTGGTCTCCAGCTTGCGCATGCGCATGTCTTCGATCATGCGTTGACGCAGCGGCGAGCCCGTGCGGGTGGTCATGTCCATGGTTGCGGCTTCGTTGAAGAACGGGGCGGATTGCCTCTCGTCAACATCGCAGAAACTGGGACGCAACGAACCACCGCCACGCTGCCGGAGCGTCTGCCGCGCGAGCGGTTTGGTCCGCCGGCCATGAGCAGTCCGTCGTGACAGGCCGGTTTGGAGTAGCGAGATTTGGCCTTCCCTCGGCGCCGCCAAGCCCATCAAACGGAAGTTGGCTGAACGCTCAGCTCCAAGAACACAATACGGCCATGTCAACAAGGGTGTCCCCGGCGTTGGTATCCGCGCCAAATCGATCGACTTGGCTGCTTGCGCTGGCCTATGTTGTCGCGTATCTAGTGCTCGATTGGGCCAGCTACATCCGGCCGTTGCAGGGCCTTAACATTACCCCGTGGAATCCGCAGCCCGCGCTTGCCATCGCCCTGCTCATTTGGAGACGGCGCTGGTTCTGGTTGGTTTGGGCAACTTTGGTTGCCGCAGAAGTGATCGTGCGAGGCATTCCCGTTCAATGGCTCGGTGCGCTAACCGCGACAGTCGCTCTGAGTTTGACCTACGTCGCCATGGCACAGGCACTTGCACAACGAACCAATCTCTCTCACCCATTTGCCACCCGCATCGATTTAGGCTGGTTTGCGGCCATCGTCGTTGTCGGTTCACTAACGAGCGCCATTCTGTATGTGCTGGCTTTCTCAGCTGTCGGCTTTGGCCCGGGAGGCTCCATCTACGGCGCCATCGCCAGGTACTGGGTGGGCGACGCCGTCGGATTGGTCGTCACGCTGCCCATCTTGTTGATCTGGATGGATCGACCGAGCCGTGCCACGCTTGTCTCCACGCTCAAGAGTGGCCCGTGGTGGATGACTGTGGCGCTGACTTGCGTTTGCTTGTGGGTCGTATTTGAAGGCAGGGAGGAGGACTATTTCAAGTTCTTCTACATTCTGCTGCTCCCGGTCGTCTGGTCGTCGGCACGGTTTGGCGTGGCCGGCGCCGTCTTGTCG
>JAAPAA010000382.1 GCA_012274165.1 Thiobacillaceae bacterium | reverse complement strand
TGGTGTGCAGACTCGTAGCCGGATTTGACCCGGTACATGGCGGCGTCAGCGGCGCGAATGAGTGCGTCTTCGTCGGCGCCGTCGTCGGGATAGAGTGCCAGGCCAATGCTGGCAGCGATTTTCACATCGAGCCCATAGAAAGTCGTGTCCGCATTCAGCGCCTGCTCGATTTTGTGCGCGATGGTGAGGGAGTCTTCATGTCCTTGCACACCTTCGAGCAAAACCACGAACTCATCGCCACCCAGACGCGCAACCGAATCGGAGTCGCGAATGCTGGAGGTAAGACGTTTTGCCACTTCGGTCAGCACGGCGTCGCCCACATGGTGACCATGCTGATCGTTGATCTCCTTGAAGCGATCCAGATCAACATACAGAATCCCCACCTTGCCGCCGTAGCGTTGGGCGTGGCGAATCGCATGTTGCAGCCGGTCATAAAACAGCCGTCTGTTGGCTAGTCCGGTGAGCTGATCATGCGTCGCCTCTTCGTGCAGTGCCGCGTGCGACTGTTCAAGCGCCACCATCTGGTCACGTATCTGCCGCGACTTCAGTCGCATATTCTGCAGCGTATGCCAGGCGATTAGCAGCGCCAGTGCAATCGCCGCGATGCCGAACACCAGCGTAAGCAACAACGTGTTCCGGTAGGTTCGCTGCGCCTGTTGCTGGGCGGCGAGGTTGGCCTGTTGATACAGATTGCGCATGTCGGCCAGTTGCCGGTTGAACACGTCCTGAATAGGAATGGCTTCCTGCACCAACACCCGGCGCGCGTCTGCGTTACGCTCGGCATTGAGCAGATCGATCACGCGGTGCTGCACTGCCTGAATGTCGTTGACCAGACGGGTCTGTGCATCAAAGCTGCGCTGCTCGGTGGCGGTCAATCCAAGCTCGCGCAGCGCATTGCGACCGTTCATGACAAGAAAACCGGCGTGGTTGTACTCCATGAAATGGTCGTCGCGCTCGAACGGGTCATCAGCCAGCGCCATGCGTAAGAGGCTGTCGGTGCGGATATGCGCCGCCACCTGGGTTTGCGTGATGCAATCGATCTTGCGGTTGTGATGCTCGACCACCAGGTGCATCTGTGTGCCCAATGCCTGCAACTGAAGCAGGCCGTTTAATGCCAAGCCACAGATCAGGAAGATCAGGGCAACGAATGCTGTGCCGGTGGTTAAGTAAAACCTGCGTTGCCTGGGCATAAGGGCTTGGGATCAGATATATCTTATTGATATGTAGTCCATTATTGGCGCGATGTTTGGTTTGTGTGCGTCATTTTGGCCTGTTGCAAGGTTCGCAGGGTGCGGGCTACTTCCTGCGCGTGGCTTGCCGGATCGACCTTGTCAAAGCGCGCCGCGATGCGGCCGTCCGGCCCGATGATGAAAGTGCGGCGGCGGGCGAATTTCACCAGCCCAAGGTTCAGCAGGCTGTCGTAGGCCGCAGCCGTGCGCCCATCCGGATCGGATAGCAGCGGAAACGGCAATTGATATTTGCGGGCAAAATCGGCATGCGAGCGGGCGTCGTCCACACTCACCCCCAGCACCGTCGCGCCAAGTCCACCCAGCACGTCGATGTCATCGCGAAAGCGGCACGCCTCCTGCGTGCAGCCCGGCGTGTCGTCCTTGGGATAGAAATACAGCACGACCCAGTGCCCGGCATAGTCATTCAGGCGATGCGTTTTCCCCTGGTGATCCGACAGGCTGAAATCCGGTGCCATGCTGCCTTCCACGCGTTGCGAGCCCGGCCGCAGCATCCATAGTGCCGCGCTCGCCAGCACCAGCAGCGCAGCCAGTCCACCTAATATCAGTTTGGTCATGTGTTCTCCCGAGACTCGCCACTTTAATCCATGTTCGGCGTGGATCAAGCGTCGTTCGGTAATCCGTGAAGGATTCGGTAGAATCGCGCCACGCCTCGGTAGCTCAGTGGATAGAGCGACCCCCTCCTAAGGGGTAGGTCGGACGTTCGATTCGTCTTCGGGGCACCAATAAGATCAATGTGTTAGGCCATCGTAACCGGTGGCCTTTTTGCTTTTTATGGTTCCATGTAACCGCTATGTAACCGCACTTTTTCAATCCGGCCTGTTTGATGGCGTCACCAACCATGCATGAAAAATCGGGACGGATACGGTCAGGCTGTTTTATCGTCGCGCATGAAAATCCCGCCAAAAAGGCGGACGGGCAAATTGCCTCTGTTGCACCACTGTTCTCAGTGTTGCTTCAGCGTTGTTCTCAACGTGTACGAACAGGCACCCTGAATTCCACCCCTGTGCTCGATGGGTGGCCCCGCTTTGTCTTTTGTCGCCAATAAAATCGCGGGCACCGGCAGGGATGCGGTTCATTGCGATTAAGTGGCGCATCAATCCCCCTTCAAACCTTGTTGTTTCCAACGCCTTGCGCCATCTCGATATGCAGCGATCTCACACGCTTCCATGCCCATGTGGTCCGACGAAGAAACTTGAGGCTCGACGTGATACTCGGCTACATTCGGCGCTGGGTTACGAGCCGCCCGCACTGTACTTGCAGGGCTGGCGTTTGAATGCGATTTATAGAAGTGCCCTGTTACTGCACCTGAGCGACGACCGATAGG
>JAAPAA010000381.1 GCA_012274165.1 Thiobacillaceae bacterium | reverse complement strand
GTTCTGCGCCGGTCGCGGCAGTGGAATCGAGGATTCGCGAGTACTTGTCACAAGCCGAACTGAAGAAGATGCATTTCGCCGCATTGGCGAAGTGGGAGCAGGCCGAACAACTGCTTTGGGCCGCTGACTCCGCGCAACAGTTCACAACGGTCGGGCACTTGTGCCGAGAGGCTTTGCAGGAATTCGCTGGATCCATTGCTGCTCAGCACCGCGTCGATGTGTCGAACATTGACGCCGCAAAGACGGTGTCACGTCTCCGAGCGGTGCTAGCAGCGCGCGCCAACAGCCTCGGGACAACCGAGAAGCCATTCCTCGATGCTCTGGTCGCCTACTGGGGAAGCCTGTCTGACTTGATCCAGCGCCAGGAGCATGGGGCGCTCCGTGAAGGCGAGGACTTGGTGTGGGAAGACGGACGCCGGGCCGTATTCCAGACTTGCGTGGTGATGTTCGAGGTGTCTCGGGCATTGAAATAGCGCAGCCCAACATCGCGTTGCACCAGACGGCGGCCGGTGCAATCATGGGCCGCCGCTGGTGAACGCTGGCGTTGGGCCGACAAGACAGAAATCTGCCAACCAGGCGTAGAATCACCAACATGAGCATCGACGAACTTGAGGCAGAGGCCCTGAAGTTGCAACCGGCGGCTCGGGCGCGGCTCGCCGAGCGTTTGCTTGACAGCCTCGAAGACCTTAGTGAGGAAGAGAACGCCAGAATCTGGGCCGAAGAGGCCGAGCGGCGCTCGGCGGCGTGGGACGCTGACCCTCAGAGTGGACGACCCGCCGACGCGGTTTTTCGGGACGCGACATCACGACTCTCGTGAATGGTCGCCTCCTTCCACGAGTTAGCGGAACGCGAACTTAACGACGGCGCCCAGTACTACCATCTGCAGCAGGCCGGGCTTGGTGCGGCCTTCATCGCGGAAGTTCGGCGATGCACCGACGCGATCTGCGCGTTTCCGGAAGCGGGGCCGATCGTTCGAGGTGACGTGCGGCGGCGGTTGTGCCACCGGTTCCCGTATTCGGTGCTGTATACGCTCCGACCGGAGAGCGTGCGAGTCTTGGCCGTCATGAACATGAAGCGGCGACCCATGTATTGGGTGGGACGACGATGACAAGCGGCCCAACCAGCGGCTGCACCCGACGGCCGCGCGGGAGGGCTAGCTGGGCTACCTAACAAGGCGCTGCAGCCGACGGGCCGCAGCCGAAAGCGTGCGGCCCGCGGCTGAGCGCTGGCGTTTGACCGACGACCGACTACACAAAGGTGATTCACGCCCGATTTCCTTGATCCGTCCAAGAGAAAACGATGATTGACCGCTACATCCAAATCAACCGGGCACTGCGCTCGATTGCGTATCGAGCCAGAGACGGCGAGGACGTCGAGCGCGTATCTGACGATTCGTACGCGACCGGCACTATCGCTGACTACATCCTTCGCGACGTCAGCGACCTTGAGCGGTTGTGGCCACCCGACCTGACGAAGTCGTCCTTGTGGAGGGTGTCGGAGCTCGCGCAGAAACGGGATGGCGCCAGCTTTCGGATGATCTTCGAGAAGGTCGTTCCAGATGCGGAGAACACCATCGACGACTTCTTCGCCAAGCAGCCGCAGGGCGACCTCAAGATGAACATTTTGGATTTCTTGCACCCTGTTGTGATCGACAGTGCCTATTCGCAGTTTCGCAACGGCCACCTTCGTGACGCAGTGTTCAACGCGTTCGTCGCTGTCTTTGACCTGCTTCGGCGGCGTACAGGAATAGACAAGGACGGTGCAGATCTCGTCGGCGAGGCCCTGTCTTTGGTGGCGCCGAAACTCGTTCTTTCGACCCTGCAAAACGAGTCGGGCAAGAACGATCAGAAAGGGTTCCTGCAGATTCTTCAGGGGGCCTTCCAAGGCGTGCGAAATCCGAAGGCTCATTCACTCGAATCAGACCTTGACCAAGCTAGCGCCGCTGAGTATTTGATCTTTGCCAGCTTATTGGCTCGCAGAATTTCAGAGGCGTCGATTCCCTCATGAGAATGCGGTCTAACATGCGCTGCAGCCGACGGGCGCGTGCCACTGAACATTGTCGGGTCGCCCGCTGTTGAGCGCTGCCGGGAATCGGCGGGCGGGAACATCCTTCGGTACGCCGGGGACCGTTCGCCCGATTTGCGGCCACCGCGCGATTTGTTCCAGCGCGGCGTCCACTGCGTCCACGAACTCAACGCCGAGGCCTGGCCGCTGGCCGTTGTACCAAACGGCGGCATCTTCGAGTTCGGCGGAGGCTTGGGGTTCGGGCCTGAAAGCCCGGTTCATTGTTCGGTCAGTCGCTTCAAGACACGGGCGCGCATGTCCTCCCACGGCTCCCCGACCGATTCGGCTCGCTCATCGGTCGGTAGAGTCAACGCTTCTCGAAGAAGGGCTTGCGCTCGAGAGGTCATGCCGCCATTCAATGGCGCGACAGGCAGCCCAACACGCGGCTGCACCGGACGGCGGCGTGTGGGGAGCCGTTGTAGTGGAAGAGAGGGATGACAGCATCGCGGCAGCGTTCAACGACTTGCGGCGTTCGACCGCGATTCAGTGCCTGACCTCTATGATCGTCCTCGGGGTAGTCAACGATGAGGAGCTGAACCAATTCAGCTCGGCAACTCGCGACGCGGCCAGGAC
>JAAPAA010000380.1 GCA_012274165.1 Thiobacillaceae bacterium | reverse complement strand
TGCACCACCTGCGCCACTGGAAGCAGTGTCGCTACTGGACCCACCCGAACCCGAGCCCCCAAAGCCGCCCGATGCGGAGTCGGTGCTGGCACCGCCGGTACCCGAACCGCCACTGCCGCCCGAAGCGGTGTCAACGCTACTTTGTCCACCCGTGCCCGAGCCGCCATAGCCGCTCGAAGTGGAGTCGCTGCTGGCACCCCCATTGCCGTTGCCACCTTGGCCGCCATACCCGCAGCTGCCGCCGTTTGCGTAGCCACCGGCTGCCGGGCCACTTGAGGCCTGCCCTGCGCCACCACTGCCGCCGATGCCACCGGTTGCGTTGCCACCGGTGCCGCTGCCGCCATTGACGGGCCCGGAATTACCGCCGTTGCCGCCATAGCCTGTAGCACCATTTCCACCGTTGGCGCCTACAGCCGAACCGTTATAGCTGCCACTCCCACCACTTTCGCCATTGCCGGCCGTTGAGTTGCCACCCGTTGCACCGGCATCGCCGCCGTTGCCCGCAGCACCGTTGCCACCGTTACCGCCAGAAGCACTGCCAGTGGAAACTGATTGAGTGGACGTGCCACCATTGCCACCATTGCCACCATTGCCGGCTTGCCCGCCGCCAGTGGCATTGTTGCCAATATTCTGAACGGTGTTGTCGTGGACGTCACCAGTCAGGTTGGTTTGTGCCGACACAGTCATAGTGGTGTTATTGGAATCGTTGGTCTGGGTTGCTGTAGAAGAACCGCTGGCCATGGCTCCAGCGCCAGACTGAGTGGTGTTGACACTGTTGTCACTGTTGTCGCTGTTATCACTGTTGTCACTGTTGTCGCTGTTGTTGTTGGTACTGTTATCACTGGCGTCGTTGGTACTGGCGTCGTTGTTCGCAGTTGAATACTCATTCGCTGCCGCACCCGTTTGCGCGCTCTGATCCGACGTTGCTGCTGCGCTCTGCGAAATTGCCGCATTCGAGTCGGCATTGTTGGTGTTGGTGGGGTTGGCCCAGGCTTGGGCTGACACCCCGAATGCCATCGCAATGGCCGTGGATAAAAGGGTCTTGTTCATTATGCCGCTCCTTGAAGTGTGCTTGACGATGAGATAACAGAGATGTCAGAGCGGGGCGTGCCACGCTCTGACAAGCCCCTCCGCAACGATCATGCCAACACAGTAACAACATGAAACAAAACACTTTTATTTGATACCAGGCGGATTTATCAGACGCTGCGGGAGGCCCAGGTGTTTCAAATACGGAACACCCACAGCACGCTGTTTTTCAAACGCATTGAATTTGTTTAACCAGAACAAGCAGTTAGTTTTATTCGCTTTACTTTTTTGCAGGTGTATCTAATTTGAACCTACTGTTTGGCACGCTCTTTTCCCAAACGGAAGGACGGTCTGTCTAAGGGAAGGAGGCTGCACGTCAGACCGCGCTACAGCTTGATTTCCGCATGGGAACGTTCACCGCAGACAACGGCAGATCTGCAAAAAACCAGCTTGATGTTTCAACAGTATTTCAGCTTAATCGGGCGCAACAGCGCGCCAGTACAGACATTCAGAAACCCGCTACAGCCCGCTTCGTCAATCACGATTTTCTGATTGAAAATTGGCTGTTTCATAATAAAAAAAACACTGACTAAGTTGGCTTGTCTGTCCATTTGCTGCAAACAAAATGAGGGTTTGAAACCTGTGTGGCGATGAACACCGCACGTCAGGCCAAATCATCGAAGGAAGGATTAGCTTGTGACAATGCGTCAGGTGGTATTGCTGGCAAAAGATGGGTTGTTTGCCCAGATGCGGGAATTGCTGAGCGCGTCAGATTGGCAACCGCTGCAAACAGTGGAATATGAAATCGCAAAATCGCTTGGCATCGATCGCGAGATTCATGTTGGATTGATTGATCTGTCCGAGGGCGGTCCTATTGAAATCGACAAGATCGAGACCCTCACTTCCCACAATCGCGGCATGGAATGGATTGCGCTGGTGACCCCGGTCATGTTGTCGAACCCATCCCTCTGCAGGCTGCTCAAGCTCAGGTTCCATGATTTCCACACGCTTCCAGTCGACCCCTCCCGCCTTCTGACCAGCTTGGGCCATGCCCATGGCAAGGCCAGGCTGGCTGGTCCGATCGATAGTCCCACCGAAGTTCAGGGTAAGCACGGCATGATCGGGCGAAGCAAGGTGATGCGTGACCTGTACGGCATGATCGACAAAACCCGGAGCGTGGACGCGCCCGTGCTGATCGATGGCGAGAGCGGCACCGGCAAGGAATTGGTGGCGCACGCGATCCATCAGGCGTCTTCCCGTGCGGATGCGCCTTTCGTAGCGGTTAACTGCGCGGCCTTGCCCGCCAACCTGATCCAGTCCGAATTGTTTGGCCACGAAAAAGGCGCGTTTACCGGCGCACAGCAACGCAAGTTCGGACGACTCGAAGCGGCCGTCGGCGGCACGATATTCCTCGATGAAATTGGCGACTTGCCCCTCGATCTCCAGGTGAATCTGCTGCGCGTTTTGCAGAACCGATCCATCGAACGCCTTGGATCCAATCGGGAAATCCAGCTGGACGTGAGGGTGGTTGCAGCAAGCAATGTGGATCTGGAACAAGCCGTTAAGCAAGGTCGTTTTCGAGAAGACCTCTATTACCGGCTCAATGTGCTCCGGCTGCATTCCCCGCCTCTGCGGGAACGGGAAGGCGATGTGGAATTGCTCGCCCTCCATTACCTCAAGGAGTTCGCGGATCCTTCGCAGGGAACCGCCCGCGGACTCAGCCAGCAGGCCTTGCGCGTCATGAGCAATTACACTTGGCCCGGAAATGTACGCGAGTTGATCAACCGGGTCCGCAGAGCCGTGATCATGAGCGAAAACCAGCTCTTGAAACCCGAGGATCTGGGGCTGGAAAAACGGGTGGAAGACGCTGGCAGCATGACGCTGGATCGCGCCCGGGCGCAAGCCGAGTTTCAGGCGATACGCTGCGCATTGCGGCGCAATCAGAACAATATGTCAGCGGCGGCACGACAGTTGGGCATCTCGCGCGCCACACTGTATCGGGTGCTTGAACGCTCCGCATTGGTGGTCACTGGGAACATGATGGATCACCCTGCTTGAGCGGCGCCCTACGTCACAGGTATGCGGGTGCCTGCGGGCACGGCTGGTCAGCCTAGGCACTCGCTCCGATGTTTCCTGCTAGACAACCTGTTGGACGCTAACGTAGCATCCGCCAGTCGGGGTGCCAGCCCCCGGTGCCTGAGTGTTTTACATTGTTTGCTCCCAAGACGGTGTCCGTCCAAGTCTGGTTCTTATCCAACCAATCTGGAGCCTGTTTCTTGGACACCGTCCCCAATACCGCACCCGCGCCCGTCACTCCGGGCGTAGCCTTCAAGTACTGGCTCAAACTCGGTTTTATCCGCTTCGGCGGTCACCCTGAAACCACCATCCGATCCTGCATCGCACCCAGCGGCAGGCGAACTGACAGAAAAGACACATGGAAACCCAACCCCTCAAACGCTGCGGCTGCGACAGCCCGACCGACAAGTGCCCGGACATGCCGCGCACCATCCAACCTGCCGACCTCAACCCCGACACCACGCTGGTGTTCGACGTCCGCCGTGAAGCCGATTACGCCGCATCGAAAGAAATCATCCCCTACGCGATGTGGAAAAACCCGGAAAAAATCGACGCCTGGATCGGTGCGCTGCCGCTCACCCAGGACGTGGTGATCTACTGCGTGCGCGGCGGTAGCGTATCGAACAGCGTGGTGGATCGTTTGCAGGCAGCTGGCGTGAAGGCCCGCTTCATCGAAGGCGGCATCGAAGCGTATAAGGCGGCTGGCGGCAAGCTTGCAAAGAAATGAAATGGGTCACCCGTGAACATCCGAAGATCGACCGCATCGCCTGCCCCTGGCTGTTGGCGCGGTTCATCGACCCGGACGCCGAGTTTCTCTATGTCCGGCGGCGGATGTGCTGAAAGTCGCCGCGGGTACCGGCGCCATCCCCTACGACATGCCCGGCGTGAAATACGGCCATGTTGGCGAGTTGTGCCGCTTTGATGCCTTTATCCGCATCCACCCGCTTGCAGACCCTGCGCTCGATGGACTGGCGCTGATCGTGCGCGCGCCGACACCGCCCGGCTCGACCTTGCGCCACAGTGTGCGGGGCTGTTGGCGCAATCCCTGGGTTGTCGGTGCTGTTCCCCGACGATCACGAGGTGCTGCGGCACGGCATGGCATGGCGATGTATGACGCCTATTTCGCCTGGATCAAGCTGGCGCGCGGCGAAACGCATAGCTGGAATGGTCCGTCCTGACCCTGTCCCGCCCGTTCGCTTCGTGTGGCCATTCCGTCTTGGTAGTTGACTAATTTAGTTGGTTATTCTATCGTGCGGCATCGTCATTAATATTTATCGCAAGGACAGCAATCATGGAACGCGAAATCAACGGCAAGATGGTCGAGACCGACCCCGAAGGTTATCTGGTCAATCTGGAAGACTGGTCTGAAGAACTGGCCGTCGAACTGGCCAAGGAAGACAAGCTCGAACTGCAGGAAGACCATTGGAAAATCATCAACTACATGCGTAGCTTCTTTGCCGAAAACGGCACCGCGCCTAACCTGCGTTTTCTGCAGAAGGGCCTGAAAGAGGAGTTTGGCCAGGAGTGGGGCGAAAAGAAATTCCTGTTCGACCTGTTCCCGTTTGGCCCCGCCAAGCAGGCCGGCCGCTACGCCGGTACGCCAAAGCCGACGGGTTGCGTCTGATCTCACCCGGCTTCGTCGAAAGCCCCGCCTGTGCGGGGCTTTTGTTTTTCCGAAGCGGATGGGCAAGGTAAAATGCCACCTTTGTCTATGAACCGGGTGCGCTCATGTCGCTCATTCAAGTTGGCGTGGTGATGGGATCTTCCAGCGACTGGGAGGTGATGAAACACGCGGCGATGCAACTTAAACAGTTGGGCATCCCCTTCGAAACCCGTGTGGTGTCGGCCCACCGCACCCCGGATCTCCTCTACGAATACGCCGCCAGCGCCGACGCACGCGGGATCAAGGCGATCATTGCGGGCGCAGGCGGGGCGGCGCATCTGCCGGGCATGCTGGCGGCCAAAACCATCGTGCCGGTGCTGGGCGTGCCGGTGCCGTCGAAATACCTCAAGGGTATGGATTCCCTGCTGTCGATCGTGCAAATGCCGAAGGGCATTCCGGTCGCCACCTTTGCCATCGGCGAAGCGGGTGCAGCCAACGCGGCGTTGTTTGCGGCGGCGCTGATTGCGCGCTACGACAGCGGGTTGGCCGAGCGGCTCAACGCCTTCCGCCAGGGGCAATCTGATTCCGTGCTGGCGATGGAGCTGCCCGATGTCGAGTAAGGCCGCTGCGAAACTGCCCATTTTGCCAGGCGCCACGCTGGGCATCCTCGGCGGCGGCCAGCTCGGCCGGATGTTTACGCTGGCCGCGCGCAGCATGGGTTACAAGGTGATGGTGCTTGATCCCGATGCCGCCAGCCCGGCCGGGCAGATGGCCGACGTTCACCTGCAGGCCAGCTACACCGACGCGGCTGCGCTGCAACAACTGGGCGCGGCGTGCATCGCCGTCACCACCGAATTCGAGAACGTCCCGGCGGCCAGCCTGATCGACCTGGCGAACCACTGCCGGGTGTCACCGGGCGCGGCTGCGGTCGCCATCGTGCAGGATCGCAGCCACGAAAAATCCTGGCTGGCGGACAACGGCTTCGCCACCGCGCCGTTTGCGCTGCTTGAAAACGAGGCAGGGCTTGAGGCCGCACTGGCCACGACCGGCACCCCGGCGCTATTGAAGGTGTCGCGCTTCGGCTACGACGGCAAAGGCCAGGCACGCGTCAATACGCTCGACGAGGCACGCGCCGCATTCCGCGAATTCGGCGGCCAGCCGTGCGTACTGGAAGGCTTCGTGCAACTGGAATGCGAAGTATCGGTGGTGCTGGCGCGCAGCGATGCGGGCGAATGCGTGCTGTTCCCGGTCGCCGAAAACCGCCACGTCAACGGCATTCTGGATGTCTCCATCGTGCCCGCCCGCGTGTCCGAAAGCCTCGCCGGGCAGGCATGCACGATGGCGCGCGCGATAGCCGAACAACTGGGCTATGTCGGCATCATGGCGGTGGAATTCTTCGTCGCTGGCGGCCAGTTGATGGTCAACGAAATCGCCCCGCGCCCGCACAACTCGGGGCATTACACGCTTGACGCCTGCGTCACCGACCAGTTCGAACAACAGGTGCGCGCGCTGGTCGGCCTGCCCCTCGGCGACAGCCGCCTGCTGTCACCGGTGGCGATGGTCAACATCCTCGGCGACCGCTGGCAAAACGGCGGCCCGCATTGGGACACGCTGCTGGCGCATCCCAACATCAAGCTCCATCTGTACGGCAAGGAAACCGCGCGGCCGGGGCGCAAGATGGGGCATTTCAACGTGCTGGATGCCGACCCGGCGGCCGCGTTGCAGCTGGCAGAACGGATGCGCGATGCACTGTAGTGCATCTGGTTGGGTAAGCCGCTCTAGCGCGCTGATTCTGGCTGGCTTATGGCATGCCGCCAGCGCAGCGGACAGCCACGCAACCCTGCCGCTGCACATTGGCCAACGGCTTTTCCAGGTTGAAGTTGCGGCCACCCCGCACGAGCGCGAACGTGGCCTGATGGCGCGCAAACAACTCGCCGCCAACGGCGGCATGCTGTTCGTGTTTGAACAGGAAGCACCGCATTGTTTCTGGATGCACAACACGCCGCTGCCGCTGTCGATTGCGTTTATCGACAGCCAGGGCCGCATCGTCAATCTCGCCGACATGCAGCCGCATAGCGACGACCTGCATTGCGCCAGGACGAATGTGCGTTACGCGCTGGAAGTGGCGCAGGGCGGCTTTGCCCGACGCGGCATCACAGCGGGCGCGCTAGTGGATGGCCTGCCGTAACCCGACAGATCCATCACACAATCAGGGGGTGATGGACAGGATGCTGAGTTCCATCTTGCTACCCGTTTCATCGCTGCGCCGCACGCGCACCGGCAGGTAATGCCGGTCGATGGCCAGCCAGACTTCAAACTGTCCGTCACCACTGCCCGCCCGCGACAGGTGCAGCGTGCGCAGCGCGCCCAGCCGGGTGTCCAACTGCGCTTCACCCAGCACGTCATAGTGGTAAGTGCGCAGCTTTTTGCCATTGAACACGTTGTACGTGAGCTGCCCGCCTGACGGCGGCGCGGTAAGCGCAAACTGGAAAAACAGGCTGAGCACATCCTGTACCTCGCCCTGATAGCTGAAGTGGCGCATCGTGCCTTTGTCGGGCATCAGCACAAGCTGCCCCTGCGCCACATCGAAAGTGGCATGGCTGTGCTTGCTGCCGCGCTGATCCCAGAATTCTTCCGGCTGCAAACCCGAAGGGGTGATACGACCGCGGCTGGTTTGCACGAATTGGCCGCGATAAAAAATGCCGGCGAGCCCGCTGGCGGTGGCGACGCTGGTCAGCG